>NZ_JBWONM010000227.1:0-4966 GCF_056450045.1 Hydrogenivirga sp. | reverse complement strand
TATTCAACGCCGTTTTTGTGCTGGTTCTCCTCCTCTTCGCAGAGCCTTACGGCTACCTCTCCCTGATAGCAGGCGTTCTCTTGGGAGGGCTCCTTCAGGTTCTGGTGAACGTACCTCTCCTCCTGAGAGAGAGGGTTAGCCTCTCCCTGTCGCTGAGCCTGGATGAGGAGGTGAAGACCCTCCTGAGGAGGCTCCTTCCCGCTCTTGGAGGCTTTGGTGTAAATCAGCTTTCCCTATTTATAGATACCTTCCTCGCCTCCTTCCTCAGAACGGGAGCCATATCCTACCTATACTACGCAAACCGCCTCTACCAGCTTCCCTTCGGTGTTGTCTCAGTGGGTGTAGCCAACTCCCTGCTCTCAATCCTATCAAGGAGCTCGGTCAACAGGGGAAGGGAGCTGACGGAGGCTCTCAGGCTCGTCTTTCTTCTAACCCTACCGGCGTCAGCCGGTCTCTTTCTTCTATCGGAGGATATAGTGAGGGTGGTTTACAGGAGGGGTAGCTTCGGTGAGGAGGACGTCCTCTTCAGCTCGGGTGCTCTATCAATTTACAGCCTTGGTCTTGTTCTCTTCTCCTTTCAGAAGGTCCTCTCGGCTGTTCTCTTCTCTGTTGGGGATACGAAAACGCCGGTGAAGGCTTCCCTCCTGACCGTCCTGAGTGAGGGAGTCTTAGCTTCAATCTTCGCCTTCCTGCTGGGGATGGGGCTTTTCGGTCTTCCCGCCGGGACGGCGCTGTCCTCCCTTGTGGGCTTTTCCTACCTTCTCTCTAAGGTTGATGTCAGTCCCGACTGGCGCTCTCTCCTGAAGAGCTTTTTAAAGGGTTTCCTCGCAACAGCCATCATGGGTGTTCTTGTTCTCTTCCTGAAGAGTTTAGAGTTGGAGCCGTTGATGGTTGTTCTTACCGCCGTTCCTCTCGGAGCCCTTTCCTACCTTCTGTCCCTGATAGCTTTGAGGGAGGAGCTAAGCCTGAGACTCCTTAAGGGCTTTGTTGAGAAGCTCAGTAACCCTTGAAGCCCTCCTTGCGGCTTCGTTCTTGTGAATTACACCCCTGCTCGCTGTGTGATAGATCACGCTGATCACCTCGGGGAGGAACTCCTTTGCCTCTTCAAGCCTCCCTTCCTTCACCATCTCCCTGAACTTCTTTATGAAGGTCCTCATCCTTGAAAGGTGATACCTGTTACGTTCCCTTCTCCTTGCATCTCTTCTCGCTCTCTTTGCAGCCTGCTTCGTGTTCGCCATCCTCTTCAGACCTCCTCCGTTTTGCGAAGAAGATATATTACCACAGGTGGTGGCTGTTTGATATAATAAGCTCCAAACAAACGCTGTTTGGAGGCAAGGGCATGGACCTTTACGAGTACGAAGCCTACGACAAGATATTCAAGAAGTACGGGATACCCACCCTCAGGTATATGTTCGTTGACCACATAACCGAGGAAGTTGAGAGCTTCGTGAACCAGCTCGGCGAGTGTGTGGTGAAGTCGCAGGTTCTCGTCGGAAAGAGGGGTAAGGCTGGAGCTGTCAAGCTCTGCTCCTCACCCGAAGAGGCTCTTGAGGAGATAAAGACCCTCCTTGAGTACCCTGTCTATGGAGAGATGCCCGTTGGCGTGCTCGTGGCTGAGAAGGCGAACATAGTTAAGGAGCTCTACGCCTCTATAACCTACTCAACGGAGACGAGGGGACCCGTCCTGACCCTCTCCCTTGAGGGAGGCGTTGATATTGAGGAAGTTGACCCTCAGAAGATAGGCATATTCCCCATTGACCCCCTGAAGGGGCTTTACCCCCACATGGTGAGGAACTACCTCCTTGAGCTCGGCTTTCCCCATGAGTACATGTCGGTGATGAGGGAGCTCTCGGAGGTCGTGGCAAACATGTACAGAGCCTTCTGGGAGGCTGAGGCGAGGCTCCTTGAGATAAACCCTCTCGCCATAGTTGATGTTGGGGGTAAGCTCAGGGTCAGGGCTCTTGATGCGGTTGTTAAGATTGACGATGACGCCTCCGTCCCTCCGGCGAAGATATACGGCGTCAGGTCTGCCATGAAGAGACCTCCCACCGAGAGGGAGATAGCGGCTGCTGAGATAGACAAGGACGACCACAGGGGTAAGGCTGGCTCCTACGTTGAGGTTGACGGTGACATAGCCATGATGACCTTCGGTGGTGGTGGTTCAACGGTTACCATAGAGACAACCTACGCAATAGGGATGAAGCCCGCCAACTTCACCGACATAGGAGGAAACCCGCCGGCGGAGAAGATGTACAAGATAACGAGGATAATCCTCTCCAAGCCCGGCATAAGGGGAGTCCTCGTCTGCGGTGGAACCGCCAACAACACCCGTATAGACGTTACCCTCGGAGAGGGTGTTGCCAACGCCATAAGGGACCTGAAGAAGGAAGGGAAGCTTGACCCCAACTGGATATGGGTAGTCAGAAGGAACGGACCCGAGGCTGAGAAGGGTCTCAGGATGCTCTACGAAGCCTTCAAGGAGTGCGGTGTTAAGGGAGAGATATACGACTCAAGCCTTCCCCTTACCGAGGCTCCCGTGAGGTTGAAGGACCTTCTTGACAGATGTGAGTCAAAGGCTGAGGAGGCGAAGGACCAGGGAAGGGTTCTGACCGACGAACAGGCGAGCGATATGGGGGTCTAATCCCCTTTTGGGTCTATAATTAAACTTTCCACGGTCACTTTGGAGGAGTGTTATGAAAGCTATCGCCTTTGGTTTCCCAAAGCTCGGAGAGAAGAGAGAGTTTAAGAAGCTCCTTGAGGACTTCTGGAAGGGGAGGATAAGCGAAGAGGAGCTTCACGCCGGCATGAGAGACCTCGCCCTCTGGAGGGCTGAGCTATACAGCCAGAACGTTGATGTGGTCCCCTCAAACGAGCTCTCTTACTACGACTTCATGCTTGACACCGCCCTGATGGTGGGTGCTGTCCCCCAGAGGTTCGGAGAGTTCAAGGGAATGGAAACCTACTTCGCTATGGCGAGGGGAAAGAGCGCCCTTGAGATGACCAAGTGGTTCAACACCAACTACCACTACCTTGTCCCAGAGATAGAGAGGGAAGAGTTTAAGCTCTTCATAAACAAGCCCCTCAACGACTACGAGTTTTACAAGCAGAAGGGCTACGACACAGCACCCCACATCATAGGACCCTTCACCTTCCTGAGGATGTCCAAAGCCCTCAGAAAGAAGGAGGGAGACTTCCCCATATACGAGATAGAGAAGATAGAAGACAGAGGACAGTTTGAGAGGCTCACCCAAAAGCTCATCCCCGTTTACAGGGAGGTACTCTCAAGCCTAAAGGGCGCCGGGTGCGCAAGGGTTCACATAGAGGAGCCCGCCCTCGTCCTTGACACGGATGACTGGCAGTGGGAGCTTGTTGAGAGCATCTACAGGGAGCTCTCAGGTGTTGGAATAGACATAGCCCTCTTCACCTACTACGACAGCGTTTCTAACTACGATAGGTACGTATCCCTTCCCGTGAAGGCACTTCACCTTGACCTTGTCTCCAACAAAGAGAACCTCACAAACATAAAGGAAAAGGGCTTTCCCGAAGGCAAGGAGCTCATAGCCGGCGTTATAAACGGCAGACAACCCTGGAGGGCGAACCTCTCAGAGAAGCTCAAACTTCTTGAGGAGCTGAGCAAACATGCCCAGGAGCTGTCGGTGGCGAACTCCTGCCCCTTATACCACCTACCCGTTAGCACCGAACCAGAGGAGGATCTCCCCGAAGGTCTTAAGGAACGCTTAGCCTTTGCAAAGGAAAAGTTGAGGGAACTCAATATCTTAAGGACCGCCTTCGGCGGTGATGAAGAAGCTCTCAAAGAAGTTAAGGAGAGCAAGAGGCTTCACGAGACATCCTTCGGTGAGAACCCCGAGGTAAGAAGGAGGATAACAGCCCTCAAGGAGGAGGACTTCAGGAGGGACATGCCCTACAAAGAAAGGGACAAGCTCCAGAGGGAGATACTGAACCTACCCCTATTCCCGACCACCACTATAGGCTCCTTCCCCCAGACAGAGGAAGTGAGGAAGACCAGAACCGCCTACAGGACGGGAAGGATCTCCGAGGAGGAGTACAAGAGCTTCATAAAGAAGCAAATAGAGCACGTCATAGCATTCCAGGAGGATGTTGGGCTTGACGTCCTTGTGCACGGGGAGTTTGAGAGAACGGACATGGTTGAGTTCTTCGCCTTCAAGCTGGACGGCGTAACCACCACAAAGCACGGGTGGGTTCTCTCTTACGGCTCCCGAGTTTACAGACCCCCGATAATATACGGAGATGTCTCAAGACCAAAGCCCATGACCCTTGAGGAGATAACCTACGCCCAGTCCTTGACGGACAAACCGGTCAAGGGTATGCTCACCGGACCTGTGACTATTCTCAACTGGAGCTACTACCGCGAGGACGTTCCCAAAAAGGAGATAGCCTACCAGATAGCCCTCGCCCTCTTGGACGAGGTCAGGGACCTTGAGAGAGCGGGCATAAAGATAATCCAGATAGACGAGCCTGCCTTCAGGGAAGGGGTTCCCCTCAAGAGAAGGGACTGGCAGGATTACTTCAGCTGGGCTGTAAAAGCCTTCAGGCTCTGTTCAAAGGCAAAACCCGAGACCCAGATACACACCCACATGTGCTACTCCGAGTTCAACGAGATAATTGAGTACATATACCAGATGGACTTTGACGTTATATCCATAGAGGCTTCAAGGAGCAAGGGAGAGATAATAGAGGCTTTTGAGAGGTTCAAGGGCTGGGACAGGCAGATAGGAATAGGGGTTTACGATATTCACTCACCCGCAATCCCAACAAAGGAGGAGATGAGGCTCGTTATGGAGAGGGCTATGAAGGTTCTACCGAAGGAGCTCCTCTGGGTTAACCCTGACTGCGGACTTAAGACGAGAAGGTGGGAGGAGGTTGAGCCAGCCCTCCGGAACATGGTTGAGATGGCTACCGAGCTCAGGAGAGAGGTGATGGCGGG
>NZ_JBWONM010000226.1:0-6562 GCF_056450045.1 Hydrogenivirga sp. | reverse complement strand
AGGGGAAGCGTCAGCGATGGAGCTGTTTAGTTACGACTTCGTTCAGCGGGGGATACTCACCGGCTTGATGATAGGCGTTGCCTGTGCTCTCGCAGGGGTCTTTCTTACCCTCAGGAGAATGGCTTTCCTGGGGGCTGGTCTCTCCCATGCAGCCTTCGGCGGTATAGCTCTGAGCATGCTCCTGGACGTAAAGCCCTTCATATTCACAGCCTTCTTTACCGTCGTTGTGGCAAACCTGATACAGCTCCTGAGCTCCCATCGTCGTGTTCCTGGAGATGCAGCGATAGCCCTCGTGTTCTCCGGTGGCGTCGCCCTCGCCGTGCTCATACTCGGTATAGTCAAGGGCTTCAGCGAATACATCTTTGGCTACCTGTTCGGGAACATACTGATGGTTACGAAGGAAGAGCTTTACTTTTCCCTCCTCTCCTTCGGCGTTGTTATGTCCTTCTTCATCATCTTTTATAGGAAGCTCGTTCTGCTCTCCTTCAGTGAAGAGATAGCAAAGCTGAGGGGCGTTAACACCGCCCTAATGAACCATCTTCTCCTTTCGGTCTCCTCACTCGTGATAGTTCTTGCGATAAAGGCTGTGGGTGTGATACTCGCCTCTTCAATGGTGGTTGTACCAGCCCTTACGTCTCTGCTGCTGGGCACTTCCTTTCTCAGCTCCGTGCTTATATCCGCAACCCTATCCGTTGTCTCGGTAGTGGCAGGCGTAGCCTTAGCCTTTTACTACGACCTGCCTCCGAGCGGCTCCATCGTCGGGATTATGATAGGAGCCTTCGTCTTAGCCTTTGTAAGAAGGGTGGTCAGGGCTTAGTGCTGATGCCCTCCGGGACCGTGGGCGTGCCTGTGAAGTATCTCGTCGGGAGAGGCTTCCCTTACATCAATGACCTCTACCTCAAAGACCAGGTCCCTTCCAGCCAAGGGATGGTTCATATCAACCGTAACGGTCTGCTCATCAAAATCAACGACGACCATGTTGACTATTCCTCCCTCCGGCGTTTGAGCCTGAAGGGGAAGACCCTTCTCAAGGGGTATGTTCTGGAAGTACTCTCTGGGTGCCTTCTGAATGAGCTCGGGATTTCTCGGTCCGTATGCCTCCTGGGCAGGAACCTCAATGTCCTTCGTCTCTCCGGCGCTCATGCCGAGCATCCTGCTCTCAAGACCCGGTATTATCTCCCCAGCACCTACGAGGAAGGTTACCGGCTGCCCACCTTCCTTGCTGGACTCAATGACGCTTCCCGTCTCCTTATCCTTAAGGGTGTAATGGAAGGAGACGACTTTGTTCTTCTCAACCTGTGACATGACAAAACTCCTTTATAGTTTGATTCAAAGAATTTAAGCCTTATGCTCCTCAAGTCAAGGTTTTAGTCCTGAGAGCTTGCCCAGGGGGATGTTCTCCCTATGCTTTCTTATCCAAAGGACTGCACTGACACCCATGACGAACAGGGTAATTAAGGCTGCAAGAGGAAGGGCAACCTCCTCCTTGACCCTCGTAAAGGTGTCCCATAGGAAGAGGAAGAGAAGGTAAAAGCCGTAGAGGACGAAGATAAAAGACAGAAACTGCCATATCTTTCTCAGGATCTCTCGCATGGAAAAATTATAAGTTACCTTTTGATCTCCCTCCTGTAGAAGATGAAGTAAACGTTGTATATACCCACCATGAGACCCAGAAGGATGAAGGTTATCGTCCAGGATATCTTCCCCGCCCTGTACCTTCCGTCCAGAAACCAGCCAAGGTAAGCCCCGATAACCACCGGAAGGAGCAGGACCACGCTCACGCTCCCCACGTAAGTCAGGGTGTGCCAGAGGCTCTCCTCTCTCCTCTCCCGCATCCTCTCTATTCTCCTCTTTATCTCCCTGAAAAAATCTGCCATCTAAAGGCTCCTCTCTATCTCCGCAAGCCTCTTGAGTATAGCCATCTCAAGCTCCTCAAGGCTCTTCCTTATCTTCTCCTCCGCCCTCTCAATCCTCTCAACCCTTCTTCTTAGCTCCTCCTCCATCTCCTCCGTACTTGAACCCACCACAAAGGTCCTCGTTATCAAAGAGACCCTGTTGTCCCTTACCTTCAGGAGACCGAAGTCGTAGGCGATGAACCTCTTCTCTCCCTTCAGGTCAAGGAAGTGCCCCACTGACCTTGTGAGGACAGTCAGGAAGCTGTCGTGGTCGGCGTAGATGCCGAGGCTCCCGAGCCTGTCCTCAAGGGATAGGAAGAGAACCTCAAGACGGGCTTCCTCTTCAGGGCTTATAAGCTCAAGGCTGAAGGGCTTCATCCACACCCCCTATCATGTAAAAGCGGGTCTCATCTACATCGTCGTACCTTCCCTCAATTATCTCCCTGCATCCCCTTACGGTCTCCTCAAGGGGGACATGGACCCCCTTCTTTCCCGTGAAGGCTTCGGTGGTGAAGAAGGGCTGGGTCAGGAACCTCTCAAGCTTTCTCGCCCTCTCAACGATGAGCCTGTTCTCCCTTGATAGCTCTTCAACCCCGAGCATGTTGATGATGTCCTCAAGGTCCCTGTACCTCTGGAGGTGAAACCTGACCATGTTCGCTACCTCGTAGTGCTCCTCTCCGACAACCGCAGGGTCAAGAACCTTAGTCCTTGACTCAAGGGGGTCTATGGCTGGGTAAAGTCCCTTTGCAGCCCTCGCCCTTGAGAGGATTATTATGCTGTCAAGGTGGGGAAAGGTGCTTGAGGGTGCGGGGTCAGTTATGTCGTCTGCGGGCACGTATATAGCCTGCACCGATGTTATTGAACCCTTCTTGGTTGAGGCTATCCTCTCCTCAACGGCGGCTATCTCCTCCTTCAGGGTAGGTTGGTAACCGGCCCTTGCTGGGAGCTTACCTAAGAGGGTTGAGACCTCCATCCCGGCCTGGGCGTAACGGAAGACGTTGTCAATCAGGAGAAGAACGTCCATCCCCTCCTCGTCCCTGAAGTACTCCGCTATTGAGAGGGCTGGGAATATGGCTCTCGCCCTCACACCCGGAGGCTCGTTCATCTGCCCGAGAACAAGGGTCGTCCTTTCAAGAACGCCCATCCTCTTGAGCTCAGCCCAGAGCTCATGAGCCTCCCTTATCCTCTCCCCGACTCCGGCGAAGACGGATATCCCCCTGTGAACCTTCACCACCCTGTAGATGAACTCGGTGAGGAGAACCGTCTTCCCAACACCCGCCCCTCCGAAGAGTCCCACCTTCCCGCCCTTGACGAAGGGGACGAGAAGGTCAACTATCTTTATCCCCGTCTCAAGTATCTCCCTCCTCTCCCTCTGCTCAACCACCCGGGGAGCCTCCCTGTAAACGGGATACTCCTTTGTGGGAGGCAGAGAACCGAGCCTGTCAATTGGCTCCCCCAGAGCGTTTAGGACCCTGCCGAGGACCTCCTTACCCACCTTCACGCTCAGAACCCTTCCCGTTCTCCTCACCCCCATACCCCTTGAGAGTCCGTGGGTCTTCCCGAGGACGAGATAGGAGACCATCCCGTCCTCCCTGAGGGTTTCCGCCTCAAGGAGGGTGCCCCTCTCCTCAACGACGAGGAGTTCCCTGTAAAAGGGGACGCTGTCCCTCTCAAAAAGGACGTCCACAACGCTCTCCCTGACAGCCCAGACCCTTCCGCTCACTCCCGACCTCCCAGGACCCTGAAGGTTGAAAGTATCTCCTGCATCTCGGCGGTTACCTCTTCCTGCCTGTAGTAGTTCCTCTCAATCCTCAGGTCTTCAAGGGTTCTCTCTATTGAGTTTGAGGCGTTGTTCATGTTCATGAGCCTCACCCCGTTCTCAGCCAGAAAGGACTCAAGGTAAGCCCTGTATATCTCGGAAAAAAGGTGCTCAAGGATTAGGCTTGATAGGACCTCCTCCGGAGGTAGGTCAAGGATGGGAGGGATGTCAAGGTCGCTCCTTCTCTCAGCCTCAAAGGGAAAGACCCTCCGGAGGGTGGGGCTGTACCTTCCGACACCGAGGAACTGGTTATAAGCCAGGAAGACCTCGGATATCCTCTTCTCAAGGAAGAGTTCAGCCACGAGGTCTATGAGCGTGCTGGCGGAGCTGTAGATCGCTTCATAGCTGACTGGAGCGCTGAGAACGCTGAGCTTCCTCACGCCGAGGACCTCGTCAAGCTTCCTTCCCACAACTACGAAGCTGGCAAAAGGAAACCTCTCCTCCACAAACCTCCCTATCTTCTCGTTGAAGGTACCGCAGAGTCCCTGGTCGGAACCGTAGGCTACAACGAGGGTCTCTCCATCCCCCGCGGGTATGCTCAGGTGGGGGAAGTAGGAGAGTATCATTGATATAGACTCGGATATCTCCTTCGCGTAGGACCTGAGGCTCTCTATCCTCTCCTGGGCACTCCTCACGTTCGTTGAGGCTACGGACTTCATTGAGAGGACTATCTTGTGAACCTCCTGAAACTTCCTTATCTTAAGGTCTATCTCCCTCGTGCTCCTCATCCCTTCACAGCCTCCCTTATCGCCTCCTTCAGCTCCTTGGTAAGGACCTTCTCCTTCCTTATCCTCTCAAGGATATCCGGTTTTATCCTCCTCACCCTATCAAGGACGTTCTCAGCCTCCTCGCTCACCTTCTCTTCCGGAACCTGGTCAAAGAAGCCTTCGTTGAGGAGGAAGAAAATGAGGACCATCTCCTCAACCTGATAGAGTCTGTGCTTTGGCTGTTTCAGGAGCTCCCTCAGTCTCTTCCCCCTCCTTATTATCCTCTCCGTCTCCCCGAAGACCCTGACCCCAAGCCTCGTGAATATCTCAAGCTCAAGGAACTGAGCGTAGTAGAGTCTGAGGTGCTGGGAGACCTCCTTGAGAGCTGGTATCTGGGTCTTACCGCCTATCCTTGAGACGGACTTTCCCACATCAACCGCAGGTCTCTGATTAACGTTGAAGAGGGAAGCATCCAGGTATATCTGCCCGTCGGTTATGGATATTACGTTGGTGGGTATGTAGGACTCTATCCTCCCCGCCTGGGTCTCAACTATGGGCAGGGCTGTGATGGAACCTCCCTCCTTCAGGTTGCATGCCCTTTCAAGGAGCCTTGAGTGGATGTAGAAGATATCTCCGGGGAAGGCTTCCCTGCCGGGAGGTCTCTTGAGAAGGAGGGATATGCTCTGGTAGGCGAAGGCGTGCTTGGTAAGGTCATCGTAAACTATGAGGACGTCCCTCCCCCTGTCAAGGAAGTACTCCGCAACGGCTGTACCCGCGTAAGGAGCGAGGAACTGAAGGCTCGGCAGGTCGTCGGAGGAGGCGCTGACTACAACCGTGTAGGGCAGTGCTCCCCCATCCCTCAGGGTTGAGTAAACCTCCTGTATAGACTGCTTCCTCTGCCCTATGGCGACGTAAACGCATATGACATCCTTGTCCTTCTGATTGAGTATGGTGTCCACCGCTATGGAGGTCTTCCCCGTTGAGGGGTCTCCCAGAATGAGCTCCCTCTGTCCCTTACCTATGGGGAACATAGTATCTATCACCTTTATGCCCGTGTAGAGCTGCTCCCTCACGAAGTCCCTGTCAAAGAGGGAGGGGGCGTCCCTCTCCACAGGGTAGCGGGCTTTAGTTCTCGGAGGGGTTCTGCCGTCAAGGGCTCTTCCGAGGGGGTCAACCATCCTCCCCAGGAGTTCCTCAGACACACCAACGTCCGCAACGCGTCCCGTCCTGTAAACGGAGGAACCGACCCTCACCTTCTCCTGCCCTTCAAGGAGCATGGCGGTCAGCTCATCACCCCTTAGGTCAACCACTATACCCCTTACACCGCCCTCAAACTCTAAAAGCTCGTAAAAGAGAGCCTCCGGAAGACCCCTGACCCTTACTATGAACTCCTCAACAAACTCAACCCTTCCCCTCTCCCTGATAAGGGGCTGGGCGGTGTAGTCCTCCGGTGCCTCTCTCAGAGCCTTTTCCAAGCCCTTAAGCCTTTCCCTAAGACTCAACCTTCTCCCTCAGAAGCTTCTCGTAGGCTGAGAGCTGACCCTCAAGGGAGGAGTCTATCACCCTTGAGGCGATGCTTATCCTGACACCCGCCATCAGTCCCTCACTTACCCTAACCTTAATCTCCGGTTCAACCCCGAAGAGCTCCTTCACCTTCTCCCTGATTAGGTTTACCTCCTCCTCACCGAGGGGGTAGGCGCTCTCAACCCTTACCTCAGGAGAGCTTCTCAGCTCCCTCCCAACAGTCTCGTCTCCCCTGAAGCCCTCCATGACCTCAAGGGCAAGATCAAAGAGCTTTCTGTGAAGGTTCCTGTCCGCAAACCTGCTCAGAAGCTTGCTTGCAAAGAAGAGGGAGCTCCTTATGACCTCCTCCTCTACCTCCTTCAGGAACTCCTCTCTCTCAGCCTCAAGGCTTTCAAGGAACTTCCTCCTTTCGGCGTCAAGCTCGGACCTCATCCTCCTGTAGAGCCTCTCCCTTTCCTCCTCCACCTCCTTCATTATCTCCGAGAGCTTTTCCCTCTTTATCTCCTCAAGCTCGGACATGAGCTTCCTGTACCTCTCCTCAAGCTCCTTCGCCCTTTTCTCCGCCTCCTCCGCCTTCCTTATCCTTTCCTCTATATACTCCTTCCTTTTCTTGAGAA
>NZ_JBWONM010000225.1:0-3152 GCF_056450045.1 Hydrogenivirga sp. | reverse complement strand
CTGCCTTATGTCCTCGTGGGCGAGCTCCCTGTCAAAGCTGACCGACTCGGTGAACTCCTCAACGAACTCGTCCGTCTTCTCTGAAAACCTGCCACTCCAAGGCTTTTCCATGAAAGAAATTTTAAGGCACTGCCTTTGAAAAATCTCCCCGGAATGCTATATTATCCTCTCATGAAACTCAGGCTTAAGGTCTTCAGATACAACCCTTCCGACGGAAAGAGGGGATATGAGAGCTTTGAGCTTGAATACAAGGACGGGATGACCTTCCTTGATGCCTTTCACAGGATAAAGGAGATCGACCCCTCCTTTACCTTCAGGCACTTCTGCAGGGCTGGTATATGCGGAACGTGTACGGTTTTCATAAACGGCTTTCCTGTCTTAGCCTGCAGGGAGCAGGTTCTTCCCTACGTCCTGACGGAGCAGGAGGTCCTCGTTGAGCCCCTTGACAAGTTCCCCCTGATAAAGGACCTCGCCGTTGACCATGAGGACGTAATAAGGAGGATGAAGGGCTTCCAGACCTGGATAAAGGAGTTCAAGGGTGAGGTGAGGATACCTCCCGAGGTCAGCAGGAGGATTGAGAAGGCTGCTGACTGCATCCTATGCTCCGCCTGTCAGTCCTACTGCCCGCAGGTTCTTGAGGAAGAGTACGCAGGACCCCTCTTTTTTGCAAAGATATACAGGTTCCTTGAGGACCCGAGGGATCAGGAGAAGGACTTCAGGATAAGGGAGGCTATTGAGGAGGGACATCTCTATCACTGCCTCTCCTGTGACAAGTGCAACAGCTCCTGCCCCAAGGAGGTCCAGCCCGCCACCCTGATAAGGGAGCTGATGACCTATATTAGAGAACATGGCAAGGCAAACTGTTAGATACGTCTGTCAGTCCTGCGGATACCAGTCGGTCAAGTGGAAGGGAAGGTGCCCCTCCTGCGGTGAGTGGAACAGCCTCGCTGAGGAGGTGGTGAGCCCCAGCAGATTTTCCGCTTCGCCAACGACCGCAAAGGTACTCCCCATAGACAGCTGGAGAGAAGAGGAAAGTGAGAGGAGGAGCACGGGCTTTGAGAGCTTGGATCTTGCCCTCGGTGGTGGTCTCGTTCCAGGGCAGGTTGTCCTGATAGCGGGGGAGCCTGGGATAGGTAAGTCAACGCTCCTTCTTCAGGTATCAGACAGGTACACGAGGTACGGCAGGGTTCTCTACGTCTCGGGTGAGGAGTCGGGCGCCCAGATAGCTTTGAGGGGAAGGAGGCTCGGCATAAGCAATCCCGACATACTCCTCTATCCGGAAACGCTCTTTGAACGCATAGTTGACGCCCTGCACCAGGAATCTCCTCAGATGGTAATCCTTGACTCAATCCAAACGGTTTATTCGGAAAAGCTTGAGTCCTCTGCTGGTTCTGTATCTCAGGTCAGGGAGGTCACCTTCAGACTCACGGAGCTCTGCAAGGAGATGGGAATACCCTGCTTCATAGTGGGACAGATCACCAAGGAAGGTGCGATAGCTGGTCCGAAGGTCCTTGAGCACATAGTTGATACGGTTCTGCAGTTTGAAGGGGAGAGGTACAACTTCTACAGGGTGGTCAAGGTCGTAAAAAACAGGTTCGGCTCAACGGGAGAGGTAGCTGTCTTCAAGATGGAGGATTCGGGACTTGAGGAGGTTCCCGAGCCTTCAGCCTTCTTCATAAGCGAGAAGGTCAGCTCTCCGGGAAGTGTCGTCTTCCCCCACACGGAGGGTAGCAAGCCTATACTATTGGAGATACAGTCTTTGGTTCTGCCAGCCCTCTACACAACACCCCAGAGGAGAACCCAGGGCTTTGATGTGAACAGGCTATCCCTCCTCTTAGCTATCCTTGAAAAGGAGGCTAAGGTGTTCACAAGGGACTCGGACGTCTTCATCAACGTCGCGGGCGGTTTATCGGTTAAAGAGCCGGCTGCGGACCTTGCGGTTGCCCTTGCAATAGTGTCTTCAAAGAAGGAGAAGAACATACCCGAGGATACCGTTGTCTTCGGCGAGCTCGGTCTCTCTGGGGAGGTTAGGGCTGTTCACTTCGGCGATGTAAGGCTGAGGGAGGCTCAGAGGTTCGGCTTCAAGAGGGCTATAGTTCCCTCAAGCCTTAACATGGAGCTTGAAGGACTTGAGGTCATCCCCGTCTCTACCCTGAGGGAGGCTGTAGATATCCTCTTTTAGGCATTTTGGGGACGCTTAGGATGCAGAAAGATATATCTTTCTTACTCTTCAATTGAACTTCAATTGGTTTTACGCTAGTATGAACATTCTGTCCGTCTTTCAATGAAATAAGCCCATTTCCTGCACTTCAGATTAATTGAACATACATTCATTAATTATGCATTAGGGCTCAGGACTATAATGCTCAAGGCTTCACGAACATACAGCCCTAATTATCAATTTAAGCCTAAAGTTTTGCACAACTTTAGTGCTTGGCACTCAAGCTTTTACAAGAAAACCACTGTTTTTGATAGAGGGATTTACTCCGAACACATGTTAGAGAATGAACTCGTGACTAAGCATTTGTGAAAACAAATTCTTTTTGAGAGCTTATTGCAATAAACTGCACAAATCATAAGTTATTGATATTTCCAATATTCTGAAAACTTGATATAAAAGCACTCACTTCATGCAAAACTTTAGATAGACCCCTTGCGACCATAAGCGGGATAACCCCACTGTGTTGAGTATCAAAGGAAACAGCATCAGAGGTTGAAGTAAGAAAAGCTTGATTGTATTCAATTCTTAGCTGAGAATGTACGCACCCCAACAGAATCCTGTTGAGGAGGTCTGAAGAGAGCGGATTTATTGTCAGGTCAACACCGCTAAAGTCTACCGAGAAGAGAGGGGAGGGAGGAATACCATCTGGAGGTCTTACGCTTAGATGTATATATGAATTTGATTCTAACTGTATTTTAGGTATCACCGTTTTTTCTGTATCTGGGTTAACGTAGGCTTTGTGAATGAACCTGCCTGAGGTTATAGCCAACCATATACTCTTACCCTTTCCAACGGCCAGCGAGCTTGTAAGAACTATGTCTCCTGCGATAGTTGCTGCTCCGTGTCCTTTGACCGGAATGTTATTAATGAAATCCCTTAGTTCCTGCTCTGTCGTTATGGTTCCCCCGTCCAGAAACACCAGATTCTTCTT
>NZ_JBWONM010000224.1:0-7984 GCF_056450045.1 Hydrogenivirga sp. | reverse complement strand
TTGCCTTCTTAAGAGCCTTTAAACTGTCCCTGACTCTCTCAACAATTCCCTGTTTAATTTGAGACCCTAAGATTTTTAGCTCTCTCTTTTCAAAGCCATTTGGGGTTTTTATCTTAACCTCTTTGAGCTTTTCTGGCTCACCACTCAAGCGGTTTTCAACGTCAGCTATTGTGTAGTTATAGAACCACTTGGCTTCTAAGAAAAGTCTATCCAGGGTTTGCAGGTCTTCTTCAGAAAGGTTCTGGAGTTTAAGTTGAAATACTCTGGGAGTCTGGAGCTTCCTTTTCTCTTTGGTCTGTTTGAGGGTTTGTTTGATTCTCTCTGCTTTGGTCATGGTTCTTATATGATTTTACAACCTTTTGAACGCCATTCATTCCCGTATCACAGATACGGGGCTTTCTGGCGAGATCTTCTGTAAAATAGACAGAGCTGTGAAGGAGTTACTCTTCGGGAAAGGACCCTACGGACACAAGTGGCACCTCCTGAGAGAAGACGGAAGACCCGCCTGTGGCTACGCATCCTTCAACTGGAAGGAGATTGAGGAAAAGAAGGTAAGCCTGCAGGAAGTCGGTGACCTGGAGCTCTGCAGCAACTGCAGGAAGATAGTCGTCAGGCTCAACGGGAAGGGCAAAAGGAAGAAGAGAGCTAACGGCTTTCAGGAGTAAAGGGAGAGGGACTCGACACCTGCCTCTTTCAGGACGAGGGCTGACTTTATCTCCATCTTCATGTTCCTGTCCTTCACCCCCTCTACGGATCTGTTTATTACCCTCTTTTTCTCTGCAGGGAGCTTCCTCCAGAAGCTCTTCGCAAGACGCACCTGAAGGTCCTTCAGGACAGCGGCTGCTTCCTCCTCACTTCCGGGAGGTTTCACGTCCACATCCATGTACCTCTTCACAATTGAAAGCTTTCTCTCAAACTCTTCCTTCCACCAGTCGGGGTCATAATCGCTCCCAGAATACTTCAGGAGCCAGGTATCTTCCCTCGGGTTCTTGAGGGGGATGGTCACCATAAGCGTGCCCACGGGGTTTCTAAGATCCGTATTCCTGTCATCCTCAAGGAGTGCCTCAAGCGTCTTCTCCGGCGGTAGCTGGGAGTTAAGGAGAAAGAAAAGGACCTGCCCCTCGGTCAGCCTCCTGAAACTTACTCCCTCCAGGAGGTAGGCAAAGCCCTCCTTCAGCTCCCTGTACCTTTCTTCAAAGTCCACCCTCTTCCTGTTCTTTCCCTTGACCTTTATTATGAACTCAAGTGCAACGACCTTCCTCCCCTTCTTTATTTCCTCAAACTCAAAGCTGATATCCGTCTTTTCCTCGAGCTCCTTCTTTGCAGGCAGTATGACGAACCTCTTGAAGTCATTGTACCTGCTGTACTCACCGGGCTCTATTTTTAGGATCCCCCTGAGCTCCTCAACCTCAAGCCTCCTTCTTCCTATCTTCTCATACTGCTTGAGCAGTTCGTAAAACCTTATTGAGTAAGAACTCTTCAGTCTGAGAACGTTCCTGAGCGCATAGGTCGTGAAGGCTTCCTTGAGCTTAAGGAGGTAAGGCTTCAGCTCCCTTGAAAGCCTGATTTCAACTTCACCCTTTTTCTCGTAATAGCGAGCCATATCTATCCATCCGGTAACCACGTAGCCATCTTTCATCGGTATCTCAAGCACGCGTGAACGGAGCTTCTTAAGTATGCCCTTGAGCTCGTGGTAATACTTCTGTGTATCGAGCTCAAGGACCTCTATAAGGTCCCTGACCTTTATCCTCACCGTGGGAAACTCCTCACCGTCCGGAGTGAGCATGGATATGTAAGTGAGTATAAGCCTCTGCTCGTTCAGAGTAAGCTTGTACCTTGCCTCAACCAGCCTGTTGGACTTGGTTACCTTTCTCTTTCCGGTCCTGTCCGGCTCGTACCTGAGAATACCTGACATGTCGCCCCTCCCGTCTAAAGACGAGAAAATTATAACATCTCGTCGTCGGGAAAGTCGCCCCGGAGCTCACACCCCTTTTCTCGTTTTTCACACCCCTTTTCTCGTCTTTCGCACCCTTTTTCTCGTCTTTGACACCCCTTTTCTCGTTTTTCACACCCCTTTTCTCGTCTTTAGGGTCCCGGAGACACCCTTTTTCTCGTCTTTACATCCATCAAGTCCTTGAACCGCAGTAAAGCCGCGTCGCCGAAAACAAGAAAGTATATAAAAAGATTAAAACAAGATATATAAATATCACACATATAGGAAAGCTGTGTGTGTGCTGTAAGAACCAGACAGAAGTTACGGAAGGAAAGGTAGCCTATGTTTCTAGCAGGCTTTGTTACATGGCTTGTCTTACACTACATTGCCTGTAGTGTAAGATATATACACCTGCGGTTTCCAGATCGCCGGTGCTTTTGCCGATAAGTACAATAGTTTTCGGAGAGGAGAAGTGAAAGAGATAAGGGAGCTTGTTGAAAGGGTCAGGAAGATGGAGAGGGAACTGAGGGAGCTCCGGTCCAGGCGCTCATCTTCCGTGAAGAAAGGATACTTCGTGCGATATGTAAAGTGCGGCAAGAAGAACTGCAGGGTATGTGCTTCCGGGGAAGGTCACGGACCTTACGTGTACAGGACCGTCCGTGAAGGGGACAGGGTCAGGTCCGTATACATGGGAAAGCTGGGCGAGGAGGAGCCGGGTCATCCTGCGGACATGAAAGAGCTTGAAGAGATCGAAAACCGGATAAAGGAACTTGAAACCAGGCTGGAGTATGTGAGGTCTTCACTGGAGAAGCTCCTGTCTGAACTCTGATCTTACACTACTTTTCTGTTGAGTGTAAGATTTCTTACACTACAAGGCACATATTTGTATGTAGTGTAAGACAGCTCTGTTGAAACCCTGTCTGTGTTCTGAGAGCTCTCCTGTACTTGCTCAGGTTTTGTAACTTGTTAGGCCCATGTACACTGTATCTATGCCTCTGCCCCTGTGGTCAGGGATTCTTTCCAGCTCCTCAAAGCCCGTCTTCCTGAGTATCTTCATGTGAGAAGTGTTCCCCGTCCATGTCCTCGTCAGGATGAGCTTCCCTTCGTGCTTCGTCAGCAGTTTCTCATAAAGCTTCCTGCCCACGCCCAGACCTCTTGCCGTGCTCCTGACGGCTATCGTACTCACGTATACCCACTTCTTCCCTTTCCACTCGTAGTCTTCTATGAATGAAAGGAAACCGACTACCCTGCCCGAAGGCTCCACTGCAGCTATGAACCCCTGCTTCAGCAAAGAAGACAGATACGGAGAGATATCTGCCCGGTCTTCTTTCCCGAAACTCGGTTGTGTAGTTGAACTCCGGGCTGACAGCGGTGGTACAAATTCCTCATCCACCTCTTTCAGGAGCTCCTCTATCTCATCCGCATACTGCTCCAGGACGGAGCCCCCCTGCTTGATATAGATGTACTCAAGCTCGGGCGTGTACCTACCCCACACATAAAGCCTCACGGGAAAAGCAGGACACTCTTCCTGCACGGCTCTCCTTACAAACATTTTTCTGAAGCTTTCCTGCTTTTCCCGGGGAAGGAGAGAGATGTAGGGAAGTCCTCCTGCATAGGTGAAATCTATGTATATCTGCCTGTTGTTTACCTCGTGCTCCACATCTTTGCGCACTTCAAAGTTTGAATACCCCAGCTCCTCCAGTATTCTTTCCAGCTGTCTTTTTGTGGGATAGAAAAGGGGGTAAGGCGGAGGCTCTATGCCCATTTCCCTGAGCATCTTCTCCATGAGATACCTCAGGGCTATGTATGACCACCTTCCTCCCTGATGTATGAAGAAGAAGCCTCCGAAGGTGAGGTGGTATGCAAGCTTCCTGTATCCTTCCCTGCCCCTTTTCCCAAACCAGTGGAATACATTATTTGAAACCACCACATCAAACCTATCCTCCCTGAAATCGAAGTAATCACACACCTCAAGTCTCACATTGTTCAGTCCGAGCTTCCGGATTATGCCCCTGCCCTCCTCTATCAACTCTTCCGATATGTCTATTCCGACTACTTCGGCGTGAGGGAACTTTCTTGCAAGGTATGCAGTCTCTTTAGCATCCCCGCACCCGACATCAAGTATCTTCCGTGGTCTGTATCCTGACAGCTCTTTTGCCATAATCTTGAAGAGCTTTGTGTTCTGATACTTCTGCGTGAGGGAGAAGGCGGAGTAGTTTTTGTTGAAAGCCACCTTCATAATTTCACCCTGCTAAACTGTGCAAAAGCTCCCCTTTATGAGCTCCTCAAACCTTTCCACATTACCCCCGAGCTCCTCCATCTCTACCCTTATCCCCTCTATCGCAAGAGAGCACGCTGTCTCCTCTTCGAGGATGGACGCTCCTTCCTGATACGGCATCTCATCAATTAATCTAATCCTAGGTGGCTTGCGATTACAGGCGTGGCGGACTATCTTTTGCAGGAAAACTGCCTCAAGGAGCACACCCGTGCCTGACCGTGAGCTGGAAAGAGTCAAGAAAGCAGGGAACGAGGTAGAAAAACTCCTCCTGTTCGGAGCGTGGCTGACCAGGAAAGCCAGAGAAAGAGGAGCAAGATCTCCGATAGTGGTGGGCGGTAGTGCGGTTGAGATTTACAGCTTCGGACACTACACGTCAGGAGACATAGACCTCGTAGGTTCAAGAGAGGCGGTGAAAGAGATACTCCTTTCGTCCGGATGCTTTAGAGAAAAGGGGAGTGTCTTTGTGTCTGACGAGCTGGGTCTGTTCGTTGAAGTCCCGAACGACAGCTTTGCGGGAAGTTATGACAGGGTAAGGGCAATCAAGGTCCCCGAGATAGAGGGCGAAGTTTACGTGATAGGGATAGAAGCCCTGATAATAGACAGGCTCTCAGCCTGCGTTGTCGGGAAGAGCGAGGGAGACTGCATGATGGCGGAATACCTCCTGAACAAATACAAAGATGAGATAGACCTGAACTACCTCAGAGACAGGGCACGGCAGGAACGGATATACCCGGAGCTGGAGGGTATATTAAAAAGAGGTAAGAGAGATGGCAGGAAGAAAAGAAATCGTCCTGAGCCTTGAGGAGGTGAGAAAGAGGTATTACAGGGATAAGCTGGAGAGACTGCGTTCAGGCTACCCCCTGAAGTTCAGGAGGACGAGGAAAAGAGACCCCTTCAAATCTGATGCCATGGTTGAGTGGCTCCTGAGGGTCACCCCTCCCGCTAAGGACATACTTTCAGGAAAAGCCTAGCTGTTCAGGAAGAAGGAACGGGGAGAGGGGTGAAAAAGAAATTAGAGGAGCTTGTAGAGGACTGGCAGACCGCCTGATGTCTGCCCTACCCGTGGACCGCGGGGAAGTAACGCCTGTGGAGAGGGAAGCCTCTGCACCGTGTTTTGTGCCCGGTGTAAGCTACCTCGTTGAAGCAGGAAGCCTCTCACTTCAGTGAGGGGAGGAGGTCACCTCTGCGTGCCTGAGGAGCTCCCTTATGAGTTTTCTTTCAAGCGGAGTGAGCCCGTCCGGGAGCCTGCGGGCTCTTCTGAGCTCTTCAACGGGGAGGAGCATGCTGCCCCTTCCGTGAAGAACCTCTATGTGGGGAAAGGGTTTCTGTTTCAGCCGTACCGAACCGTCGGGTGTCCTGAACTCGGTGAAAAGGAGAAGCTGTCCATTCTTACCCATTAGCTTAATTATATAACTTAACTTAGTTAGCTAAGTAATTTAATTAAAATTGCTGAGGTTGGTTACGATATAATTGGATACGGAGGTGGAAGAGGTGAGGACGGTTGTTGTTGCGAACCAGAAGGGGGGTGTAGGAAAGAGTACCGTTGCCTGCAATCTGGCTGTCGCCTTTGCCCTGGAAGGTAAAAAGGTCCTCCTGGTTGATGCCGATACCCAGGAGAGCTCAATAGGCTTCAGGGCTGTCAGGGAGAAAGACGACATACAGGCTATATCCATAACGAAGCCCACTATTCATAAAGACCTGTCCGGCTTTACGAACTATGACGTGGTGATAGTGGATGCAGGAGGAAGGGACAGCTCGGTTTTCAGGAGCGCTGTGATGGCTGCCTCAATGGGTGTTCTTCTCATACCTACCCTGCCGAGCGTGTACGATGTGTGGTCAACGGAGGACACCCTCAGGATCCTGAGCGACGCCAGGGCTTTTGCCGACATACCTGCCTACATCCTCGTGAACCAGGTTATAAGGGCAAACATAGTGAAAGAAGCCGAAGAGAGCCTGAAGGAGCTGGCGGACCAGTACGGTGTGGAGATACTTGACACCAGGCTCTTTTCCAGGGTTGCCTACAGGAACTCGGTTAAGGAGGGAAAGGGTGTCCTTGAGATGAACGACAGAAAAGCTGCTGCCGAGATGAGAAGCCTCTTTGAAGAGGTCAAGGGAAAACTGCTAAGTCCAGTAAGTTAGCTTATTAAGCTAAGTAAATTCGGAGGTGCGGTGCATGGCGATACCGAGAAAGCCTGTGAGGGACGCTGACGAATTTATAAAGACAGCAAAGGTTGAGGAGAAAACCGGTGTTGAGGAAAAGGATGCTGATGCCGGGGTTCCCAGAGTAAAGAAGTTCCTCATAGAGCTCCCTTACGATCTGTGGATGGAGCTCAAAATGAGGGCTGTCAGGGAAGGAAGACCTCTTAAAGACGTTATTCTTGACATACTCCGGGAAGGTGCCTGATCCGGTATCTCCTTCCTTACACTACCTTTGCAAAGGTTGGGTGTAGTGTAAGATATAGTCTTCGTTTTTGTCTTTCTTACACTACGCGGTGGACTGTAGGTTTGTAGTATAAGACAACTGGGTGCTCGCGGCATATACTAACTTAGCTAAGTTAGCTTTGTAAGATTACAAAAATAAATAAGTATTTCCGAGTTAAGCAATAAATCAATTATTCGCACTCAGAGTGATATCGGGTTGAGGATGTTCGGGTACTATAGGTTCTCCGTGAGATTGAGGGGCAGGGTTATATCCTTTTCTTTCCTTTTCATAAAGTCAAGTATTTCCACCGAGACAACCCTGTTATCCTTGCTGTAGTCAAGGATTATGTCTTCCGGCAGGTGCTCGCTTTCTATTGGAGGTTCTTCACTCAAAAGTATAAAGAGCACGTCTGTTTGCGGGTCGTATTTCACTCGCATAATCCTCTCCTTCTCAGTCCTCTATCAAAGAATAATGTAATCGCTATCACCCTATCAGGGTAGGTTTCAACAATTACCTTAAGGCAATAGCCTTGCATTTTCTTGACTCTCCATTCCCTGTTCGGGTGGTGCGGGTCTGGAAGAACAAGATCCGGATGCTTTATGGCTTGGAGAACATCGTCTCTGGAAACGGGAACAGGGGCATTTTCCCTTCTCCATTTAAATCTGTCCCAAAAGTGATGGGAGAACTCAATGCGCATGTTTGCTATTCTACACCTGCTTGAGCCAGCTAAGGGTTTACCTTATGAAGGACGGGCGGTTAGGGACTTTGAGGTTTGCTCTTCTCCTGAACTGCATAACAAGAGCGTCCACAGTGTCATTGCGGGTATGTGGAAAAGTGGGCGGAGATATAGAGGATGTCAACTTTTCCATAGAAAGATCTCCTTGGGAGGAGTTGTAGAGCGCAGATTCAGCAAGTTTTATAATAAACCCTCCAAAGTGTAGTATAGGAATACAAAAGCACTGAGACAGCTTGAAATAGTCTCATACTTAGCGTTCCATGGAAACCTCTTGTAAAAGCCCTTGAGTCTGTGCTTTACCGGGAAGAAAGCCCTTTCCACCGCATTCTTACTACCAAAGGTTTCATGTCTCCACTATTATCGTTCTCCCCTTGCCGGAACTGAGCACAACCTTGGTAGTCCATGTGTCCTGTCGTCGTGACGTGAAAGGTAAACAAAACAGGGTTTGCCTCCCTTATCTACCTGCCTTTACCTTTGGCGGAATCTTGTTCCTGTGGTATACTTTGCGTATATACTGCTCTAAGATTTCTATTACTCCCATAATCCTTTATTTTCCCTCTTTTTTCCCCAACTCCCTCTTATCTTGACATCCTCCAATTATACCGTTTAGTCGGT
>NZ_JBWONM010000223.1:0-16638 GCF_056450045.1 Hydrogenivirga sp. | reverse complement strand
ATTGACTTCCACACAGCCCTGCTTTACGCCAGCAAGCCCTCCGACCTTGAGCTCAGACTCAGGGGTATATCAACCGGCGGAGGGTATTAGAATTCTTCTCCATGAAGATAGCCATTGATGGACCAGCCGGAAGCGGTAAGAGCACAATTGCCCGTGAGATATCCCTCAAGCTGAAGATACCCTATCTTGAGACGGGTCTCGCCTACAGGGCTGTCGGCTACCTCATAAGGAAGAAGCTCGGTTCGGTCAGCCAGCTCTCCTGGGAGGACGTTGAGCCTCTGCTCAGCTCCCTTGAGATAATTCCCGAGGTGGGTAGGACGAGGGTTCTGATAGATGGGGTAGAGGTTAGTTCTGAGGAGCTCAGAAGCGAGGAGGCTGGAAGGGCGGCATCGCTGGTCGGAACCTTAGGGAAGTTCAGGGAGTACATAAACGATGAGTTTAGAAAACTTATAAGGGAGAGGCAGGCTGTTGTTGAGGGAAGGGACGCTGGCACGAATATAATTCCCGATGCGGACCTAAAGCTCTTTATAACCGCCTCCCCTGAGGAGAGGGCAAAGAGAAGGCTTGAACAGCTCAGAGAGAAAGGCGAAGAAGGAGACTACAGAGAGATCCTCAAGAAGATAGTGGAGAGAGACAGAAGGGATATGGAGAGGAAAGACTATCCCTTCAAACCGGCGCCGGACGCTGTTGTTGTGGATACAACGGGAAGGTCCTTAGAAGAGGTCCTCAGAGAGGTCTTTTCCCTCCTGAAACAGGTTGAAAGGGGATGAGGTCGCTGCCAAACCTCCTGTCCTTTTTAAGGCTACTCCTGTCTCCGGCGGTTCTTCTCTTAGCCCAGAGGGGTGAGAGCAAGGAGTCAGCTCTGCTCTTCCTTATTCTCGCCCTGAGCGATGCCTTTGACGGTACCCTTGCCCGCCTGATGGATGCGAGGACTCAGCTCGGAAAGTTCTTAGATCCGCTTGCGGACAAGGTCCTTCTCTTCTTCGGACTCCTAACTGTGAGCTTTTATACCGATGTGGGAGTCATGCCTATCCTTTTCAAGCTCCTCGTTACGAGGGACCTCTTCCTGATCGGGGGGACTCTGCTCCTCAGGAGGCTGGGCTTTGTTCCCGAGCCCTCTCTTCTTGGCAAGCTTACGACCCTTGCGATCTCAACCGTAGTCGGGCTCGCCTTTATGATGAGCTTGACGGACGTCCTTATCCCCTCTGCCCTCTTTTACTCCCTCCAGATGGTCTCAATTCTGCTTGTTGTAGCCTCAGCCCTTGACTACACCCTCAAAGGTATCAGCTACCTGAAAAGTAAGCTTATAATTGAGAGAAGATGAAGGGGCTCTCAGGCAAGAGGTGGCACATACTCAGCCACTCAATAAAACCACCCAAGGAGCTGGTGGAAAGGTACGGTGAACTTTTAGCCCAGCTAATAGTGAACAGGGGCTACGAAGAGGACCACGAGTCTCTCTTTGACCTTAAGCTCAGGCACCTTCTTCCCTATCAGCTGCTTCCTAATATAGAGGAGTGTGTTGAGAGGATAAGCTATGCTGTGAGAAAGGGGGAGAGGATAGTCCTATTCGGAGACTACGACGTTGATGGCATAACGGGAACAGCCATACTCCAGGAGGTCCTCAAGGAGGCGGGGGCTAAGACGGTCTCCGTCCTTCCCAACAGGGGGACGGGTTACGGTCTAAACGGGGAGCTGGTATCCGTGTTCTCCCGCTACGGAGACCTTCTCATAACGGTGGACAACGGCACCTCCGCCGTGAGCGAGATTGACTCCGCCGGGATGGATGTAATAGTTATTGACCACCACAACGTTCCCGAGAGCACACCCCGAAAGGCTATCCTCGTCAACCCAAAGGTGAGGGAGGACGTTCCCAAGGACATGAGGGAGCTCTCCTCCTCAGCGATGTGCTTTTACATAGGGGCTGTCTTAGCCCGTGAGCTCTCCCTTGATATGGACGTGAGGACGCTCCTTGACCTCGTTGCTCTGGGCACAGTCGGGGATGTGATGCCTATGAACAGGACCAACAGGATTCTCGTGAGCAAAGGTCTTTCCGTTCTTCAGGGTGTTGCAAGGGGCGTGTTGAACAAGCCGGGGGTGAAGGCTCTCCTTCAGATATCAAGGGTTGGAGATAGAGTCTCTGCTAAGGACATAGCCTACTCTCTCGCTCCGAGGATAAACGCACCGGGAAGGATAAGCAATCCCAAGTTGTCCCTGAGCCTGCTCACTGAGAGAGACCCGGGGAGAGCCCTCCAGCTTGCGAAGAAAGTTGAGGCTATAAACCTGAAGAGGAGGACCATAACCGATATGGTTTACAAGGAAGCCTACAGGAGCGCCCTTGAGCTTGGAGACAGGAACTTCATAACCGTCTGGGACCCCAAGTGGCACGTTGGTGTTCTTGGGATAGTGGCTGGCAGGCTGTCAAGCCTCTTGGGAAAGCCTGTCGCTGTCTTCTCGGAGGGAAAGACCCACTCGGTGGGTTCGGTCAGGTCTGTAGATGGGATAGACGTGTATGAGGGGCTCAGCAAGCTCTCCCACATGTTTCTGAAGTGGGGAGGGCACGTCCAGGCAGCGGGTATAACGCTCCAAAGTAAGCTCCTTGAGCCCTTCAGCAGGGAAGTGGATGAGCTCTTCAGCCACGTTCCAAAAGAGCTCCCTCCTCTCTACATAGATATGGAGCTTCCCCTCTCTAAGCTCGGCAGGGATGTTCTGAGGGACATAAGGAGGCTTGAACCCTATGGAGAACAGAACCCCGCACCCACCTTCCTATCGGAGGAGCTTACGATTACCGACGTTCAGGTCCGCTACAACAGAGCAAGGGTGAGAGTAGGAGATAAGCTCATAACCTGTTGGGAGAGAGACCTTTTCCCCCACTTGGAGGCGGGAAGGAGGGTTAGGATAGCCTATACGGTCATGGACGGAGAGGTAAACCTCCTTGACATAGAGGACAGGGATGGCGCTCGGTAAGACCCACGACCTAATAAATCTCGTTGCCCTTCCGGGATTCCTCTACTACCTGCCCAAGGAGCTCTACATCCCCTTCAGCGCTGGGTATCTGGTGGGTACTTTCCTCCTTTCTCCGGATATAGACCTCCCCAACTCAAAGCCTACAAAGAGGTGGAGCCTTCTAAGATGTCTCTGGTCTCCCTACCAGAGCCTTTCCAGACATAGAGGTGTATCCCACCTGCCCGTTGTAGGTAGCCTCCTTAGACTCCTTTACATAGTCGGCGTGGTCATATTCCTTTACTTCGTTCTGATAGGTATGGTCTCCTTCCTTGACAAGGGCTTTGCCCGTATCCTTGCAAACTTCAACCTCTTCTCCCTCCTGAACGAGCTCTTCAGGAGTGAATTAGGACTCTACTTTGTTGGTGGAATAGTCTGTGCGGATATAGTCCACATAATCCTTGACGGTATTACGAGCCTCATCAAAAGGCTTACCTGAGCTTGAGCATGGCTACCGACACGATGGCGAGGAGTGCGGAGACTATCCACATCCTCACCACTATCTTCGGCTCATCAAGACCTTTCTCCTCAAGGTGGTGGTGAAAGGGAGCCTTCTTGAAGAGCCTCTTCCCTCCAGTTGCTCTGAAGTAGATTATCTGGAGTATGACAGTTACCGTCTCAAAGACGAAGACTCCCCCTGCAACCGCGAGGAGGAACTCAGACTTCGTCAAAAGGGAGACCGTTGCCAGGGCTGCACCGAGACCTAAGGCTCCCACGTCTCCCATGAAAACCTGAGCGGGATAGGTGTTGAACCACAGAAAGCCGAGTCCAGCACCTATTATTGCAAAGCAGAAGACCGTTATCTCTCCAGCGTAGGGAACACTCGGTATGCCGAGGTAGTCAGCTATCTTTGAGTGTCCAACGGCGTAAGCTATGACCCCGAAGGCTGTTGCTGTTGTCATGGTGGGTCCGATGGCGAGTCCGTCCAAGCCGTCGGTGAGGTTCACCGCATTTGCCGCTCCAACTATGACGAACATAGCAAAGGGTATGTATAGCCAGCCGAGATCTAAGGTCAGGTCCTTGAAGAAGGGGAAGTATAGCTTGGTGTCCAGACCAACCCACTTGAATATCAGCAGGGACACAGCGAAGGACAGGACTATCTGGCTCAGGAGCTTAGCCTTTATACTCAGTCCCTTCTTGTCCTTTAGCTTCAGCCAGTCGTCAACCAGACCCACGAGGGCAAAGGAGAGGGTTGCGAAGACAAGTACCCAGGTGTACTTAACATCAAGCCTCATGAGGAGAAGGGAGCTTATGATTATGACGGTAACTATAACTATCCCCCCCATCGTGGGCGTGTACCTCTTGTTCTCGTGGTGGTTGGGGGTGTACTCCCTGACGTAACCTCCGAAGAACCTCTGGAGCCTCGCTATCCGCTTCATCACGGTGGGTGAGAGCAGCAGGGTTATGAAGAAGGCTATGAGTATCGCGGTGAAGGAGCGGAAGGTTATGTACTTGAAGACGTTGAAGGCGAAGAAGTAATCCCTTAAAAGGAGGGCTAAGTGGTACATCATCCCTCAGCACCTGTTACGGCTGAAGAGCCTGTCTAAGATTATAGCCACCGCATTCCTGACCGAGAGGTGGTTCCAATCACCAGCACCGTGGACGGGCTCAAGGATGTAGTCAAAGGTTCTCATCATGTCGGGCGGTATTCCATACCCCGTTCCAAAGACTATCAGAAACTCTCTATCCCTCTTCTCTATCTCCTCCTTCAGCTCTGGGTAGCTCACCGTGTTCGGGTAGGTCCTCGCATCCGTTCCAACTATCACAGGTTTTTTCCCCCTTTCCTTCTCTATATCTTCTATCACCTCATCCAGTGTGTATTTTAACCTTACAAGCTGGACTATCTCATACCTCGTTGGGTTCGCCCTCCTTCCCTCCTCCGAGAGCCAGTACTCTATCTGCCTCTTCACCACAAGCCTCTGGGCATCTATAGGCTGGACTATGTAAAACCTTCTCACCTCGTAAGCCCTCGCCGGACGGGCTATGTCGTGAAGGTCCATCGTGGTAAAGGAGGTAACTATTATCCTTCCGTCCCTGTCCATCGCCGGGTAGTGGAGCAGGGCTATTGAGACGTTCTCATTTTTCATGGGAGTAAGGGTTTAAAAGTGAGCCGGCCGGGGATCGAACCCGGGACCCACGGCTTAAAAGGCCGTTGCTCTACCGACTGAGCTACCGGCTCTTTAGGGACCAGCTCCTAGTGGAGCCGACGGGACTTGAACCCGTGACCTCCGACATGCCATATCGGCGCTCTCCCAACTGAGCTACGGCCCCTAAGCAAGTTATAAATTTTAAAGCAGTTTTTCCCTTCTTTCAAGCCTGCCTTTTCTACCTTCTCCCTTCGGAGTGAGGGACCTAAACTTCAGCCTCTCTCTTCTCTTTCTTTTCTCCTCCAGCAGCCTGTTCAGAGCCTCAAGCCTGATAACCTCAAGGAGGTCCTTTATCCCCATGGTTTTTAATCTATACTCAAGCCACCCTCCAGCAACATCAACTCTTGCACTCATCGCTTTCGGAGGCAAACCTGTAGTGGCAGTGGGGACACACCTTTGCCTTTCTGTAAGCCTTTTCACAGCACATTGGGCACCTCTTCTTCCCCTCAAGGAGAAGGACAACGTTCAGGTTAAAGAGGAACTTCAGGATCAGTATTATCAGGAATATGGACAGGACTATGAGCCAAGCCTTGAGGGCAACGACAGGGTCCTGGTTTTTGAGCCAGAAGTAGGTGGCTCCTACCGAGGATATCCAGAAGGATATTTTCCTGTCAAAGAATATGCTGGCTATTATGAACAGAACGGCCACCCACAGGAAGAACTGAACTAAAGGCTCGCTTATGAGCTTCAGAAGGTTGTCCAGAGCTTCCACTCTAATATCTTACGACCAAAAATCCCCTGACCGCCGTGTGAATTAACCTGCCCAGCAGGTTCCCTCCTGCAAAGGCGAGCAGTCCATCGCTCCCAAGCCCAACCGCCACGAAAACACCTATAGCGGCGGTGATGCCAAACCGCAGGCTAAAGCCCAGAATGGGTCTGCTCTCTGGAAAGCTGAGGGACTGCCTGTATATGTGCTCGTTGTAGAGAGCGCCCGATACAAGCCCCAGAAGGAATGAAAGGAGGACATCCATAGCCTATAATTTTAATTCCATGGCAAATCTCCTGACCGGGCTTAGGATAGTGCTCGCCCTACCGACGGCTATAAGCATACTCAGCGGGGACTTCCTTATCGCCTTTATCCTAACTCTCATCAGCGGTGCATCGGACCTCCTTGACGGGTGGCTCGCCCGCCTTCAGGGAAACGGAGACGGAACGGGGAAGCTCCTTGACCCCTTGGCAGACAAGGTATTCCTCCTCTCAGCCCTCGTAGCCCTCGTTGAAGTCGGAAAGGTAAGCTCCCTGATAGTCATACTCCTTCTGATAAGGGAGCTCAGCATATCCTTCCTCAGGAGCCTCTTGGCGTCTCAGGGAAGCATTTTAGGAGCCTCCTACCTTGGAAAGCTAAAGACCGCAATGATGTTCTCGGGGGTGCTCCTGGTTTTGAAGGATTACGAGCTGGGAATATACCTTCTCTGGATCTCCGTTGGGATAGCCTACCTTTCCTTTTACGAGTACCTTAGGAGTTATCTTAAGGCTCCCTCTGGACTAAATTATCCCTGATGGAATGCTCGGTCTGCGGTGGAACGGGTTTCGTAAAGAAGGAAGGAGGAGTTGAGCTCTGTGGGTGTCGCTTTTCCGAAAAGGACATAAACAGAGTTCTGAAAGTGCCAAAAAGGTTCTGGTCTGCGGAGCTTGAGAACTACAACCCCGAAAACCCCTCCGAACAGGACGCCTACAAGGAAGCCTACATCTACGCCTCCTCCTTTGACCCCTCCGAGGGAAGGGGACTAACCTTCATAGGACCTCCGGGTGTCGGAAAGACCCACCTTGCGGTGGGTGTCTTGAAGAAGATTTACAGAGAGAAGGGGGTAAAGGGGGTTTTCTTTGACACTAAGGACCTCATCTACAAGCTCAAGCTCCTGATAGAGGAGAGAAAAACCGGAAAGGCGATAAAGAGGATACTCAACCACCCCCTCGTAGTACTTGATGACCTTGGAAGTGAGAGACTTTCCGACTGGCAGAAGGAGCTGATATCCTACATAATCTCTTACAGGTACAACAACATGAAGAGCACAATAATAACTACGAACTTCTCCCTAACGGGAGAGGAGAAGAGCGACAAAAAGGTCAGAAGGGTCGCTGGCGAAGTTGACCTTCCCAAGTCTCTCATCTCCGAGAGGCTCGGTCCGAGCACGGTATCAAGGATATACGAGATGTCCAATGTTATATATATAAAGGGAAGGGACAGAAGGAGGGTGTAGTAAAATTGTGGGAATGAGAGATATAGAAGACCTTGTAAAGAAGTTCATACGCCCCGGCTACGAGTACGAGCTGTTTCACCAGAGAACAAAGAAAGTAAAGGTTGAGGTTTCTGAAGGGGATCTTGAAAACCTATCAAGCTCTGAAGAGGTAGGTGTTGGGATAAGGGTGCTGAAGGACAAGAAGGTTGGCTTTGCCTACACAACTGAGCTGAAGGAGGAGAGCATAAAAGACGTTGTTGAGAAGGCTATGCAGGTGTGCGACCTCCAGAATCCCGATGAGGGGAACAGCTTTGTAAGAGAGCTTAAAAAGTCCAGCGTAAGTTCCGTATTTGATGAGGAGGGGATCTCTCTCCCTCTTGAGAGCAAGATAGACTTTGCCCTAAGCCTTGAGAAGAAGGCAAAGGAGCTTGACAGCAGGATAAAGGGTGTGAGAAAGGCGAGCTTTACGGAAGGGATCGTAGGTGTTGATGTAAAGAACTCCTACGGAGTTGAGTTCTCTTACGAAGGTACTTACTACACAGCAATGATAGCGACCCTGGCTCAGGAGGGTGGAGACTCCGCTATATCCTGGGAGTTCAGAGGCTCTCGCAGGTTCTCCGAGCTTGATGCTGAGGATATAGCTAAGGACGTTGTCTTCAAGAGCACATCCCTATTAAACCCAAAGCCTTTGGAGACTAGAGTGATGCCCGTTCTCTTTCACAGGGAGAGCTTTGCCCTTCTCCTTGAGTCCTTCTCAAGCATGTTCTTGGGAGATGCCTTGGTTAAAGGAAAGACCCTCCTTAAGGACAAAGTGGGGGAGAGTGTCGGTTCTGAGCTTCTTAACATAGTTGACGACGGCACCATGGAGGGTGGCTTCATGACAGCCCCCTACGATGCGGAGGGGGTGCCCCGCAGGAGGAACGTCCTCGTTGAGAAGGGGGTGTTCAAAGGCTTCCTTCACAGCCTTTACACATCCATCCTCGCCAAGGAGGAGCCAACGGGCAACTCCGAAAGGGGGAGCTTCAGAAGCCTGCCCTCTTCGGGAATAACAAACCTCTACCTTGAGAGGGGAGATTTCACCCTTGAGGATCTCCTCTCCCTTGAAGAGGAGGTCTTCTTCGTTCTGGACCTGATGGGACTCCACACCGTTGACCCCGTTTCGGGAGAGTTCTCCTTGGGTGCCTCTGGAGTCCTCTACAGGAAAGGTAAGCCCGAGCATGCCGTTAGGGGAGTTACGGTTGCTGGAAGCGTCCTTGACCTTTGGAATAAAATTATCGCGTTGGGGAGCGATTTAAAGTTCTATGGGAACGTTGGTTCTCCTTCTGTGCTCGTTAAGGATGTGACGGTGGGGGGAAGCTGATATGAGAAAGACATTCATAATGTTGCTCTGGCTGTTCCTTCTCCTCTTTGTGCTCTCCTCAATATACATATCCTTCACAGCCTATCTCTACGACAGGGAGGCAAAGGTCCTTTCCAACATAAGCGCCTTCTTCATGGGTATAAGGGAAGGGAAGACCAAGGTTGACCTGCCCTATCCAAAGCACACGGTGGTCATGTATGCCAAGAAAGCCTCGGGCAAGTTCGTCAGCACCAACGTAGCCTCTCCCGTGGAGAGAGCTCAGTACGTTCACATAGTCATGCCTGTTAAGGACGGAACGCTTTACCTCTACGTACGAAAGGTGAGCATAGGGGAGTATCTGAGCTTCGTTAGCCAGCACAACCTCTACACGGGACTTCTCGTAGCGAGCCTTCTCCTTTACTTCAGCGTCTTCTACTTTACTCTCAAGGAGTTTGAGGTTGCGGAGCGGGGAGGCTTGACCGAGGAGCTCATGAACAGGCTGAAGGCTCTGAGGCTTACCATGGCTACCCTCAAGGTTATACCTGAGGAGAGCGTTGACGAGATGAAGAAGCTGGTTGATAGTATCCTTAAGCATAGATTGAGTAAGAGGTGAGGTGTGGGGAAATGAAGGTGCTGATTGTTTCCTTTGACAAGACGCTTACGGAAGACCTGAAGAAGGCTCTATCAGACCAGGATGTCTATGTCGCCAAGAACAGCGAGGAAGCGATCAAGATGATACCCTCCGACGTTGAGGGTGTTATATACGACGCCATCTCGGGAGCCATATCGGAGGAGGACATAAACACGCTTTACACGAAGAAGTTCAGCAACGCCAGGTATGTAATACTCTACGACGAGCTCTTCCCGGTAGATGAGAGCAACATAGTGGTGCCTCAGAAGCTTCTGGTTCCGAGGGACGAGGATCCCAAAGAGATAGTCAAGAAGCTCCTTGAGTTTCCAGAGGAAGCCGCTGCTACCGCTCCTACCGAGGAGGTTGAAGCTCCTCCCGAGCAGCCTGTGGAGGAGATAGTCCAAGAGATAGGGGAGGAGATCCCCGAGATTGAGATAGAGCCCACCAGCTTTGCCACCTCGGAGGAAACCTTCGCAGAGCTTTCAGAGGAAGTAGAGGAAGCGCTTCAGGAGGTAGAGGCTTATCAGGAAGAACCTCAAGAGGTGCAGGAGGAGGTGCAGGAGCAGGAGGTAAAAGAGGTAGCTGAGGAGAAAGCTCCAGCCGGTGTCAAACCGGGAAAGATACTCATAGTCTCCTTTGACCAAACCCTTATAGACTCCCTTAAGGCTGCCTTCGGACAGAAGTATGAGGTTGAAAGCGTAAAGACGGTGAAGCAGGCTAAGGAGAGGGGTAAGGATGCAGCTCTGGTAGTGTTTGACGCTATATCTGGCGTTATAGCTGAGAAGGGACTTACCGAGCTCGCTGGCGATGAGGCTATGTCCCGGAAGGCTTACGTTATACTCGTTGATGACCTATTCCCGATAAACGTTGATAGCATACCCCTTGAGAAGAAGGTATCCGTTTCCAGAGATACGGATCCCGGCAGGCTGAAGGAGATAATTGAGGAGCAACTTTCGGCTGTGCCCCAGGTGGAGGGAGAGGTTCAGGTGCAGGAACTTCCTCAGGAAGAGGAAGCTGAGGAGATTCAAGAGGTAGAAGAGCAGCCGATAGAGGAGCTTGCCCAGGAGCTCGCTCAGACTGCTGAAGAGACGGAGGTTCAGCCTCAGGAAGAGGTGGTAGCTGAAGAGGCTCCGCCCCAAGAAGAGGAGATACCAGCCCTTGAAGCCCTCGGACAGCTCATAGAGGGTGAGTCTTCGGAGGTTGAGGAGGAGACAGCTGTTGAGGAGGCTGTTGAAGAGATCCCGCAGGAGGCAGAGCTTGAGAAGGCTGTTTCCGTATCAGGGGAGGATATAGATAGGATCGTTGAGTCCGCCATAGCGAAGGCTCTCTCGGAGGAGAAGGTCAAGGAGGCTGTTTCCAGAGCTTTAGAGGAGAGGATGCTTGATATAAAGGACATGGTGGCTGACGTTGTTAGAAGAGAGGTGGAAAAGGTCTTTGAGGAGCTTGACATAAGGAACCTAATAAGGCAGGCGACCTATCAGGCTCTAAAGGAGAGGCTTGAGGAGCTTATAACCTAACCAAAGACCTTCTTGTATATGTAATCCCTGTGCTTGAGAAAGTCCCAAGGATCAAATATCTTCTCTATATCCTCCTCTTTGAGATACTTCCTGACCTCCTCATCCTTCAGAAGGACTTCTTTGAAGCTCCTGTCGGTGTTCCAGCTCTCCATCGCGCACCTCTGGACAACGTCGTAGGCTCTATCCCTTGTCATACCTTTCTCTGTGAGAGCGACCAGCACCCTTGAGGAGAAGTAAAGACCCTTTGAAAGCTCCATATTCTTCAGCATCCTCTCCCTGTTTACTACGAGACCCCTAAGTATCTCTTTGAAGAGGGACAGTATGTAGTCAAGGGCTATGCTAGTGTCGGGCAGGATAACCCTCTCAACCGAGGAGTGGGATATGTCCCTTTCGTGCCAGAGAACTATGTTCTCAAGGGCGGGGATTAGGTTTGAGCGTATCAGTCGGGCTAGCCCACATATCCTCTCGGAGTGAACGGGGTTCTTCTTATGGGGCATGGCGGAGGAGCCCCTCTGCCCTTTGGTAAAAGGCTCCTGAACCTCAAGAACCTCCGTTCTCTGGAGGTGCCTTATCTCTGTAGCAAACTTGTCCAAAGAGGAGGCTGTTATGGCCATGGCGGACATAAACTCGGCGTGTCTGTCCCTATGGACTATCTGGGTTGATGCCGGCTCAATCTTTAGACCCAGCTCCGATAGGGCTATCCTCTCAACCTCCGGAGGTACGTTGGAGTAAGTCCCTACAGCTCCAGATATCTTCCCGTAGGATACGTTCTCCTTAGCCCTGAGGAGCCTCTCCCTGTTTCTTCTCATCTCATCGTACCAGACCGCCATCTTTATACCAAAGGTGGTTGGCTCCGCATGGACACCGTGGGTTCTACCTATCATAAGGGTGTCCTTGTGCTCGTAAGCGAGCCTCTTTATCTCCTCCATCACCTCCTCAACGTCCTTTATGAGGATGTCAAGAGCCTCCCTCATGAGAAGGGCTAAGGCTGTATCTATCACGTCCGAGGAGGTTATGCCGAGGTGTATATACCTTCCCTCCTCTCCTACCTGCTCCGCTATAGCTGATACAAAGGCGAGAACGTCGTGCTTGTAAACCCGGTCGTACTCCTTTATCTTCTCAATTGTTTCCTCGTCAATCCTTGTCCTCTCCTCTATCTTTCTGAGAGCGGGCTGGGGCACTTTCCCGAGCTTAGCCCATGCCCTGCAGACGGCTATCTCCACCTCAAGCCATTTCTGGAACTTGTTCTTCTCGGACCAGACCTTGCCTATCTCCTCTCTGGTGTACCTTTCTATCATGCTCTCCTACATTATACTCATTCAAAATGAGACACGTCCTCATACTTGTGCTCCTTTCAACCTTTGCCTATGCAAAGGTCTTTCTTCACTCAAACTATCCACTGAGGAACAACAACTTTCAGAAGAAGCTGACCGAGGAGAACATGTTTATAGTTCTCTGGGCTCTCCAGAAGCTCAAGGACATAAGGGACATAAAGGTGAGCGTTGTGGGAAGCGACACGGTAATATACGTGGAGAGATACCCCATACTCAAGAGGGTTGATATAGAGGGGAACCGCTTTGCCTCCGATGAGGAGATAAAGAATCTCATACTCCTGAGAGAGGAAGAGCCCCTCGTTGACTTTGACCCTAAGATAGCCTCCAGCACGCTGAGGCTCTTTTACTCAAGGATGGGCTTTCTTGATGCCCAGACCCACATTGACCTGAAGGTTGACGATAAGGGCTACGCCTACGTGAAGGTGAAGGTCAAGGAGGGGGAGCTTTACCTCCTTGGAGGGGCGGACTTTAAAGGTCTCAAGAGCTTCAGTCCCGAGAGGCTCCTTCAGGAAGCTGAGCTGAGGGTAGGTGATGTATTCAATGAAGAGACGGCGCGTAGCGCCGTGGAGAAGATATACAGATTCTATAGAAGTGAGGGCTTCCTTGAGAGCTCCGTTTACTTTGCGGGTATTGACAAGAAGAAGATGAACTCACCCTTCCTCAGAGCTCTCTTCCCGGGGGTTGAGGGTGCCAGAAGAAGCATAAAGGGCTTTTTAGTGACGCTCTTTAAGGGCTTTTCCAACCTCCTCTCCCATCCACTGGCGATCTCCAAAGCCCTCTTAGGAAAGGGTTCCCTGGCATATCCCAAGTACAGGATAAACGAGGGAAGGAAGTACAGGATATCCTTTCGGGGTAACGAGAGCTTTGAAGGAAGTACCCTCCTCTCCCTCCTTGACCTTGATACCCCCGGTGTTGACATCTTCTTTTTGGGAAAGAGCAGGGAGGCGATAGAGGAGTTTTACAGAGATAAGGGCTTCTTTGATGTTTCGGTCAGTTACTCTTACGAGGGAGGAAGCGTGACCTTCCTCATAAAGGAGGGGGAGAGGTACAGTTTGAAGGTTCTGGGCTTTAAGGGGATTGAGCTTCCCTCAAGCTACGACAGGGAAGCTATTGAGGATAGGATAGAGGAATTTCTGAAATCAAAGAGGGAAGAGGGCTACCTAACAGCCCGCATGAAGGTCTACAGGGAGATTGACAGGAAGAATAAGGTGGTTTACTTGGTCCTTGAATTTCTCCCGGGAAAGAAGGTAGTGCTCAAGGATGTGGTCTATGTCGGTGAGGAGGAGGACTTCAGGGAGCTCTTTGGAAAGTACAGAGCCCTCCTACCTGAAAGGTTTGATGAAAAGCTCGTAGATTCCCTGAACAGGGATATAAAGAGGCTCCTCTGGGAAAAGGGATACCTTGATGGGGACTTCTCCGTTCACATAGATGTCTCTGAGGACGAGGAGAGCCTGTACCTTACCTACTTCTACAGCATCAATAAGGGAAAGAGGTACAGGTATGGAGAGCTACTCATATACGGGAACGAGAAGACCCACCCTCGGGAGATAGACTACACCGTCGTTAAGGAAGAGTACTTCTCCTCCCAGGCTGAGGAGGAGAGCCTCTGGAACCTCGTCCAGAGTGAGAACTACACCGGTGTGAGGATAGAGAACCTGATAGACAGGGAGAGCAAGAAGGTTCACAGGCTTGTTGAGGTGAGGGAGGACAAGAGGGGAGTCCTTGAGCTTGCCCTTGGCTACAACACTGAGGAGAAGTTCAAGGTTGAGGGTGGGCTGAAGCTTAAGAACCTCTTTGGAGTTGGAATTATACTCAGGCTTCATGCCTCTAAGAGTCAGAAGTACGAGACCTACGAGGCTGGACTCTCCGACAAGTTCCTCTTTTCAAGGAAGTACTTTGCAGACCTCTCCCTCTTCAAAAGGCTTGAGTTTCACAACAGCTTTGACCTGCAGAGTGAAGGCGGTCTTGCCTCCTTCGGATACAGGTTCAGCAGGTGGCTCTCTCTGAGCCTCTCCTTCTCAAGCACGAGGAACGAAGTTGAGGGTGCGGGAGCGGGAAGATTTTCCTTGAGGAAGTACGGAGCCTTCCTCCTGAGGGAGGTCAGGGATGACCCCGTTAACCCTAAGAACATAACCCACTTCAGCCTCAGGCTCACGAAGAGCGAGGGTGACAGGAGCTACTACAAGGTTGAGGCAAATACCTTTGCTCTGAGGGAGATAGTAAGGGGTGTATCGGTGGACGGGAAGCTCTCCGCAGGCTGGGTGGGTGAGCAGGCGCCGGTCTTTGACAGGTTCTTTCTTGGGGGTCTCAGAGATATGAGGGGTTATGACTACGAGTCCATAGGCTACCCCCTCGGCGGGAGAACCTACAGCTTCGCAAGGGTAGAGCTTCTCCTCATGATAAGGGAGCCCCTCTGGATAGGGTTTTACAGTGACGCCGGAGGCGTGGGTGAGAAATTCTCAGACACCTTCAAAGACCTAAAGTACGACGTTGGGGGTGCCTTGGGCGTGAATACCCCCGCAGGGTTCATACGTCTTGATGTGGCAAAGCCTATAGGCAAGTTAGACCAGCCCGTATCAAAGTTCAAGATCTATCTATCGGTTGGATTTGTTTACTGATCAGCTCTTGAAGGAAGGCGAGGAGCTCTTCGCCTATGTCTTCCCTGCTGAGGGCAAACTCAATAACCGTCTTGAGGTAGTCAACAGGGTTTCCGGTATCGTAAACCTTTCCATCTATCCTGTAGGCGTATATAACTTCCTCCTCAAGGAGTAGCCTCATCGCATCGGTCAGCTGGACCTCTCCTCCCTTGCCCGGCTTCGTCTCTTTGAGCTTTTCAAATATCTTTGGGGTAAATATGTACCTTCCCACTATGGCGAGGTTTGAGGGGCTTTCTTCGGGGGAGGGCTTCTCAATCAGGTCCTCCACCATATAGACCCCGTCCTCTATCTCCTTCACCTTGGCTATCCCGTACTTGCTTACCTCCTCCTGGGGCACCTCAAAGAGGGCTATCACGCTCTTGCCGAACCTGTTGTATATATCTATCATCTCCCTCAGGACCTTCTTTCCCCTCTCAAGGATGATGTCTCCGAGGGACACTATGAAGGGCTCAAATCCGACGGCGGGCTCTGAGGTTAGAACCGCATGTCCGAGACCGAGCTGCTCCTTCTGGCGAACGTATATAGGGTTTACCATGTGGCTTATCTCTCTTATGTTCCTCAGTATCTTCTCCTTTCCAGCCTCCTCAAGGTGTCTCTCCAAGTCTGTGTTTATGTCAAAGTGGTGCTCTATGGGTCTCTTGTGCCTTCCCGTGACAAATATGACGTTCTCAATTCCAGCCTCAAGAAGCTCCTCAACTATGAACTGTATAACAGGCTTGTCTATTATCGGGAACATCTCCTTTGGCATAGCCTTGGTTGCAGGAAGGAATCTCGTTCCCCATCCCGCCACCGGAAGAACCGCTTTCCTTACCTCCACTGCACACCTCCCTTGATCCTGTCTATCATCTCCTTAACCGCCCTCTCAAGACCGAATATGAGAGCGTTCGCCACTATGGAGTGGCCTATGTTCAGCTCCTCTATTATATCCCCAAGTCCCAAGATGTCCTTAACGTTCTGGTAGGTGAGTCCGTGCCCCGCATAGACCCTAAGACCGAGGTCCCTTGCCAGCCTTCCAGCACTGCGAAGCCTCTCCAGCTCTTCCTTAGCCTCATCAAATCTGTGGGCGTTCCAGAGGTTGGCGTAAGTCCCTGTGTGGAGCTCAACCGCATCCGCTCCGACTTCCGCACTCGCCTCAACCTGATACCTCTCGGGGTCTATGAATAGGGACACCTCAATCCCAGCACCCTCCAGCTCCCTTATATACTCCTTCAGATACTTCTTATTCCCGGCAACATCCAGACCACCTTCGGTGGTTATCTCCTCCCTTTTCTCCGGAACGAGGGTAACCCTGTCGGGCTTTATCCTGAGGGCTATCCTCTTCATCTCTTCGGTGGGAGCCATTTCAAGGTTCACCGGCACTATCACGAGCTCCTTTATAAGCTCAAGGTCCCTGTCCTGAATGTGCCTCCTGTCCTCCCTAAGGTGAAGGGTTATCTGGTCCGCTCCAGCCTGCTGGGCTATCAGTGCGGCAAAGACCGGAGAGGGCTCAAAGGTCCTCCTCGCCTGCCTGACTGTTGCTACGTGGTCTATGTTCACCCCAAGGCGCATAGGGTTATTTTAATTCAGGATTTAAGCTCAGGAGAAGGTCTCCCGAAGAAAAAGCCCTGCCCGTAATCAACACCGCACTCCTTCATGACCTTGAGGGTTTGTTCGTCTTCTATGAACTCCGCCACCGTCCTTATTCCCATACCTCTTGTGAGTGTAACTATAGACTCAATGAAGGTTCTATCCTTCCAATCCGTAACAGCACCCTGTACAAACTCTCCCTCAATCTTCACGAAATCAACAGATACCTTCTTCAGGTAGTGAAAGGAAGAGTACCCCGAACCAAAG
>NZ_JBWONM010000222.1:0-18211 GCF_056450045.1 Hydrogenivirga sp. | reverse complement strand
GCGGAGAGCTACGTGAGGATAGGGATTGACCCCATATACGACAGGGGTGAGGTCGTTTACCCCGACGTCATAATGGTCTTCCACTCCCAGGTCATCACGATGGGAAAATCCTACACCATGCCCTTCTACTCGGGAATAAAGAAGAACGGACTGATAATAGTGAACACGGAGGAAGACCTCCTCACCGACAGGGACCACGAGTATCTTGAGTCTATGAACGTCAAGGTGTTCAACTTCCCAGCTACGAAGTTCGCCATGGAGATAGCCGGGACTGAGCTCGCCACCAACATGGCTATGCTCGGTGCCTTCTTTGGAGCTACCCAGATAGTCGGTATGGACTCCATAGAGGAAGGCATAAAGGCGAGGTTCCTGAAGAAGTTCGTCGCCTCAGGTGGAACGATGTCCCTTGACTCCGCCATAGAGAGGAAGTTCAAGAAGAAGCTGGAGCTCATAGAGAAGAACATAAACACCGCCAAGGCTGCCTACGAAGTGGCTCAGGGATGGGCTAAGGACAACGGAATGGACGTCTGGCTACCGAGCCCTCAAGAGGCGGCAAGGGTTTAAATAGGACGGGGGGCGTACGCCCCCATGATTTCTACCACTGAGAGGTTATCTTAGCCTTCTTGTTCACATACTTGTCAACCGCAAGGGCAGCTTTGCAGCCGTCAGCGGCTGCTATAACCGCCTGCTTTATGTTGGTGCACAGAACATCACCGGCGGCGAAGACACCCGGAACTGAGGTCATCATCTCCTCATTCACCACTATGCAGTCCCCCTCTGTCATCTCAACCTGACCCATGAGGAAGTCCACCGACGGCTTCGTCCCCCCGAGGAATATGAATACGCCGTTTACCTCAAGGGTCTTCTCCTCCATCGTGGAGAGGTCCTTGAGCTTGAGTCCCCTCACCAGCTGGTCCCCAACTATCTCAAGAACTCTGTGGCGGAGGAGCACCTCAACGTTTTCAAGCTCGTTAAACTCCTCAATCACCTCCTGAGGTGCCTTTATCCTGCTTCCGGGAACAACGAAGTAAACCTTGCTGGCGAACCTCGCTATAAACTGAGCCTCCTCTATGCCATAGTCGTCCTCACCTATAACAGCCACGGGCTGGTCCTTGAAGAAGGCGGCATCACATACACCGCAGTAGGATACGCCCCTTCCGAGGAACTCGTCCTCTCCCTTGAACTTGTTTGCCCTCTCCATAGCTCCCGAGGCTACTATGAGAGCCTTTCCCCTGAACTCCCTTCCGTCAATGGTAAAGACCTTCTTGACCTCTCCCGCCAGGTCGGTAGCTATCACCTTTCCCCGGACGAACTGAGCCCCAAAGCTCTTAGCCTGATCCCTCATTATCTTCAGAAGGTCATAGCCGGAGAGGGGTCCCTGAACACCCGGGTAGTTCTCTATCTGCTGGGTTACGCCGAGAGCTCCGTCAGCCTCTGCCCTGTAAAGGACAAGCGTTTTGAGCCCGGCACGGGCTGTGTATATGGCGGCGGTGGCGCCGGCGGGACCGGCGCCGATGATGATGACATCGTAGAGCTCCTCGGGCTGGTAGTTGAGTCCAAAGTCAACACCCATTCCCTTACCTCCTGTTAGGTCCTATTGCAAACAACGTGCCACTATCCCTCAAGGGCTTCGTAAACCTTGCCCACAATCTCTTCCGAGGGCTTCAGGGTCTTCCTACCCGGCTCCCACTTAGCCGGGCACGCCTCCTCAGGGTGGCTCATCAGGTAAACGTTCGCCTTCATCTTCCTGACGAGCTCCTCGGCATTCCTTCCAACATTGTAGTAGTTAATCTCCGAACTGACAAGGATCCCATCGGGATTTATTATGAACGTTCCCCTAAGAGACATACCTGTATCTTCGTCATACACGCTGAACATCCTTGATACCCTTCCCGTGGGGTCAGCCCCCATTGGGTATCTAACGTTCTCAAGGAGCTTCTCCGCATCCCGCCAGGCGAGGTGAACGTACTTCGTATCCGTTGATACGGAGACAACCTCAGCTCCTAAGGCTACAAGCTCATCGTAGTGCTGGGCGAGGTCCGACAGCTCGGTGGGGCATACGAAGGTAAAGTCCGCAGGGTAGAAAAAGAGTATCAACCACCTTCTCTCCCTCAGGAAGTCCTCCAGTGAGAGCTTACCAAAGCTCCTCGTCTTAGGGTCGTAGATCTCCAGCTCAAAGTTTGGTACCTTCTTTCCTATCCTGACTTCATACATCTCTCTTACCTCCTGATTTTAGTTAATGATAATTATTCTCATTTAGTAGAATTTGTCAATATGATCTCCCTCAGAGCTCAAGGAAGTCCCTGTGGAGTAGGGTGTCCCTCCTGAAGACGTCACGCTCCTGAGGAAAGTCGGACCTGTAGTGAACGCCCCTGCTCTCCCTCCTTGATATAGCACCCTCAACGGTGGCGTAGGCTACGAGGAGAAGGTCGTAGAGCTGTCGGTTCTCAAAGGTAGGCTCCATACGCCTGCCCCTCTCTATCCACCTCCTTATAAGGTGCTTCGCCTTTGTCAGCTCCTCACCGCTTCTCTCAAGCCCCACCTTCTCCCACATCAGGGATCTGAGCTCCTCAAAGCTGCAGGGCGGTCCTCCCTTTCCCTCCCGTCTGCTTCGGAACTTCGCCCCTCCCGGCTTTAAGAACTTATGGTCTATGTACAGCCTGTAGGCTGTCCTGTAACCGAATACAACCCCCTCAAGGAGAGAGTTGGATGCGAGTCTGTTCGCGCCGTGGACACCCGTGCAGGTACACTCTCCTACAGCGTACAGCCCCCTGAGGGCTGTCCTTCCAAAGCTGTCAACCTCCACACCGCCTATGTAGTAGTGGGCTGCGGGAACCACTGGGATGGGCTTTGTAGGGTCCAGACCCCTCTCCCTCAGGAATGAAGCTATCGTCGGGAAACGCTGGGATATGTCTATACCCTTCTCAATGAGAGGTCTGAGGTCAAGGAAGACCTCGCCGCCGTGCTTGAGGACGTTGAATATAGCCCTCGCAACCACGTCCCTCGGCTGGAGCTCATCAACGAAGCGCCTCCCGGAGCCATCTATGAGGTGGGCACCTTCGCCCCTCACAGCCTCCGATATCAGAAGGTTGGTTCCCCTGAGGACCGTTGGGTGGAACTGGACGAACTCCGGGTTCCTCAGGGTAGTCCCAGCCCTGAAGGCTATTCCTATCCCGTCCCCCCTTACAGTTGAAGGGTTTGAGGTGTGCCTGAACATTGAAGCAGCCCCACCTGTAGCCAGCACAAGGGCACCAGTCCTCACAAAGCGCAGGCTTCCTCCCTTCCTGTATATGAGACCGCTGACCTCATCGTCACCAACTATCTCCTGAAGCTCACCTTCAGCTATGGGAATATCAAGCTCCTGAACCCTTCTGAGGAGCTTGGTGTATATCTCCCTGCCCGTGTAGTCCTTTACCTTGAGAACCCTCGGGAAGGAGTGACCACCTTCGGTGGTGGTGGCGTAGGAATCTCCCTCCCTGTCAAACTTAACCCCCCACCGCTCAAGGTCCGCTATCCTGAGGACTCCATCGCTAACGAGTATCTCGGTGTTCTTCTCATCGTTCAGATACCTGCCAGCCCTCAGGGTATCAAGGAAGTGGGCGTAGGGGCTGTCACCTGGATGGACCGCACCCGCTATTCCACCCTGAGAGTAGTAGGTGTTCCCTATACCCCTCGTTAGCAGGACGGGACTCAGACCGAGCTCCTTCAGGACTATGGCGCAGGTAAGTCCACCTATGCCGCTTCCACATATTACTATCTGAGCCTCCTCCTGGGGAAGGAGGGAGGTATCAAACTCCAGAAAGTATCTCATTCCGGACAGCTCTGACTATAAGGTCTGTGAGTCTGTCGGGGTCGTGACGGACGAAGCTCTCCTTCTCACCTATGAGGTCTTCCGCAAAGACGGCTACACCTTCCTTCGCTATGCGGGCAACGTCTGGAACAACGGGCTCCTGTCCCTGCTCAAGGTACTTTCTGAGGACGCTGTTGGGGGGCATCTTCGTGTTCACGATGACGCCATCAATCCTGTCTATACCCGTGAATTTCCTGAAGGCATCAAGGTGGTCGTAGGCTGTGAAGTCGTCGGTCTCTCCCGGTTGGGTCATAGCGTTGACGATGAAGAGGCGGGCAGCCTTGCTCCTCTTTACAGCCTCCCTTATATCCTCTATGAGAAGGTTTGGCACTATGCTGGTGAAGAGGCTCCCCGGTCCAAAGATAAGGAGGTCCGCGGTCTCTATAGCTGCTATCGCCTCAATGGGAGCCTTGGCTTCCTTGGGCTCTATCCATATGTCCTCAATCTTCGCACCCCCCTTCTTGCCGTATTCTGTTATGTTCTCCTCACCCTGAACTACCTCCCCATCGCTGAACCTGGCTACGAGGTGAACGTCCTCCGCCGTTGACGGGACTATGCTCCCCTTGGTCCTAAGTATGTGGGACGTAAGCCTAACAGCCTCAAGGAAGCTTCCGGTTATGTCGGTCAGGGCTGTGAGGAAGAGGTTCCCGAAGGCGTGTCCTCCGAGACCGTCTCCCTTGAAGCGGTACTGAAAGAGGTCCTGCATCACTTCCTCGCTCTCGGAGAGGGCTACTATGCAGTTCCTTATGTCTCCCGGGGCTGGTATGTTGTATATCTTCCTGAGCCTGCCGGTGCTCCCGCCGCTGTCGGCGACGGTAACTATGGCTGTCAGTTCCCTTATGCTGTCGCCAACTTCCTTCTTCAGACCCTTCAGCAGGGTTGATAGACCTGTCCCTCCTCCAAGGGCAACTACTCTCATACCTTAGCCTCCTCTCTATCTATATCGGCAAATCTACCTACGGTTAAGGTCCCACACCCCCCGAGGGGGTCCTTGCGGAAGCGGTTTGAGAGGGTCACCCTCACCCCCATTGACCTCAGGAAGAGGAAAGCCTCCTCGTACTCCCAGGGGCTGACGGACCTGAAGCCAGCCACGTCGTTGTAGTAAAGGAGCGTAACGCCAACCTCCAGCTCCTTAGCGAGCCTCCCCAGAAGCTCCAGCTCCCTTTGGGAGTCGTTCACACCTTTGAGGAGAAGGTAAGCCAAGCTTATCTTCTTCCTCCTCTTTCTGCTAAGGGTTGGCAGGACCTCCCTCAGGTGTGAGAGAAGGTCCGAAAGCCTTCCCGCATGGGGCATAAGCCTCCTCCTGAGGTCCTCTCTCAGGGAATGGATGGAGAGGCTAACTCCGTTGTGGGGAAGGGAGAGGAGCTCCCTCAAGTTCTGAAGGGGAAAGCCCGTTGTGTAGAAGGAAACCTTGAGCCCCCTCTCTTTGAAGAGCATGAAAGTCAGTCTGACGTTCCTCCAGTTTGCAAGGGGCTCGCCTATACCTGCGATGGCTATCCTCCTAACCGGATACAGGGTTCTCACCTCCTCGTATTGAGAGATTATCTCTTGAGCGGAGAGGTTCCTGAGAAGCCCCTGCCTCCCAGAGGCGCAGAAGCTGCACCTGACCGCACACCCTACTTGGGTTGAGATGCACAGGGTATCGCCCCTGTAGTGAACAGCCTCCACGGCGAAGCCGTCCTCAAGCTCAAATACGAAGAGCCTGTTGAGCTCACTCTCAATTATGCGTTGCAATCTCATACTCTACCTGGTCCCCCGAAAATCTCCTGCAGCAACCTCCGCAGGACTGGCAGCTCTTGATGGCTCTCTCGTAGCCCTTGGGCAAGACCTCTTCAAGGTTAAACTCCTTAGCCCTGTCCTCAAACTGCACCAAGAGTGTGTTCCTTAGAGGGTCTACCTCAAGGAGCCTGCCCACCTTCTTATCTATGCATATCTCGGAACCCTTTTCGGGTAAAAGGTGCTTGACTATGTAATTGTCCTTTTCAAAGGATAGACAGCATATCAGCCTGCCGCAGGGACCTGTGAACTTGGAGGGAGATAGGGGGAGGTTCTGCTCCTCAATATCCTTGAGAGATATGGAGTCAAACCTTTCCATAAACCTCATACAGCAGGGAACTTCTCCGCAGAGACCGACCCATCCAAGTATCTGGACAGCATCCCGGACACCAACCTGCCTCATCTCTATCCTCTTCCTGAATATGCGGGCGAGGTCCCTGACGAGCTTCCTGAAGTCCACCCTCTCTTCTGCGGTGTAGTAGAAGAATATCTTCTTTGAGCTTAAGGGAATGTAAGCCTTCAGGAGGTGCATATCAAGCCCCTGCTCCCTTATCTTCTTTTTGCAGGTCTCGTACGCCTTTTTGCTCTCCTTCTCGTTCCTACTGAGAACCTTGAGGTCCTCATCGGTAGCCCTGCGGACGAACTTGTACCTTATGCCCGTGAGGGCATCCTCCTTAGAAGGTCCCAGAACCCTTACAACGTCCTCGCCCTTCTCCTCCGACTCTATCACCACCACCTCGTCCCTCTTGAGCTCCTCCTCGCAGTCCTCAAGGACACCTATCTTGTTCGTGTCCAGGCTCTTTACCTTTATGTAATTCATGATGGCTACCTCCACAGGGAGTAAAGGGTCAGCAAGCCGAGGCTAAACCTCAATCCTCTTCCGAGCCCGCTCCTTAGCTCGGATATCCTCCTCACAATCATCTCAAATCTATCATAATTTATTCCCTTTTTCAGGTAAGTTACCTTTACCCTTTCCTCAAGGACGTTGAGAAAGAGCTCCCTTTCCCTATCATCCATCTTATCAAGCTTCAGGGCTACATCGTATACCTTCTCTGGCTTCAGGCTAAGAAAGCTTTCTGCAAGACTGAGAACCTCCCTCTTCTCTAAGAGGTCCTTCGCAAGGGTGAGGCTCCCCACTGAGAGCTCGTATATCTCTCTGTCCTCTCTGCCGAGGAGCTCGTAGAAGGTTCCCTCCTCAAGGGGCGAGAACTCAACCTGAAAGGTCCTTGAGAGTATGGTCGGCAGGAGGTTCTCCTTACCTTCGGAAATTAAGATGAGAACTGTATCAAGGGGAGGCTCCTCAAGAACCTTAAGGAGGGCGTTTCCCGATTCCTTGGTAAGTCTGTGGGCATCGTCAATGAGGGCAACCTTCCTCCTTGAGAGGGCTGGTCTTATGTAAGAGAACTCCTTAAGCGCCCGTACTTGGTCTATCCTTATACCCGTTCCAGAGGGCGGAACGTATATAAGGTCTGGATGCTCACCCATCAGGTAAACGAAGACGTTCTTCCCTCCCACCTCTTCGTAAACGGAGAGCTCTTCCCAGCTTCCTGAAGCTACGTCCTCTACGAACTTTTCAACGTGCCTGCAGGAGGCGCAATCACCGCACCCCCAGGGAACCCCCTCAAGGCAGAGGAGACCTTTGGCGAAATCAAGGGCTGCCGTAGTCTTCCCTACACCGGGTGGTCCGTAGAAGAGGAGGGAGCCCGGAATCTTGCCCTCTCGGTGAAGCCTCTCAAGAAAGTCCTTTACACCCGTCTGGTTTTGGAGACGCATACTCTTAAATCTATGCTTACAGGACCACCTGTTTAACGAAGAGTATCTCCGGTATGCTCTTTAGGTCCTCAATCACGTGTTCGGGAACCTGGTCATCAAGGTTGAGTATTCCCAAAGCTATGCCCCCCTTCCTTTCCCTTCCAAGCCTGAAGCCGGCTATGTTGACGCTGGCACTCCCGAGCACAGAGCCTATCTTTCCTATGACACCGGGGACATCCTTGTTCTCAAAGACAAGCAGTATCCCCTCGGGTTCTATATCAACCCTGTACCTGTCTATCTGAACTATCCTCAGGAGCTGTCCTTCAAGGACGGTTCCCGCAACGACCTTCTCAGTTCCGTCAGCTCTTACCACAACCTTTATGTAGTGCTTGAAGTCTGCCGCCTCTTCGGAGGAAAGCTCTTCAACCTTTATACCCCTGTCTTTAGCCACGTAGGTAGCGTTTATTATGTTGACGGGGAAGTCAACCACCTCCTCAAGTATTCCCTTCAGAACAGCTGCGGATATTGGGTGGAAGTGGTCGGATATGTCTCCCCTTACCTCTATGTGAACCTCCCTTATTCCCTCTTCAGCCCACTGGACCATGAACTTTCCCATCTTCTCCGCAAGGTCAAGGTGGGGCTTTATGAGAGTGAGGACGGAAAGGTCGGGGAATGGAGCGTTAACCACGTACTCGGGAGACTTCCCCTTGAGGGCTTTTATCACCTGCTGAGCTACTATCACGGCTACGTTCTCCTGGGACTCGTGGGTGTTTGCCCCTATGTGGGGGGAGAGGGAAACGTTCTCAAACCTCTTGAGCCTGTCCACAAACTCCGGAGGTGGGGGCTCTTTGGAGAAGACATCCAAGGCGACACCCTTCACCTTACCGCTCTCCAAGTTCTTCAGGAGAGCCTCTTCGTTAACTATGCCTCCCCTCGCACAGTTCACTATGTAAACCCCCTCCTTCATGAGCTCAAACTCCCTCTCTCCTATCATGTTCCTCGTCTCATGGGTCAGCGGAGCATGAATAGTGAGGATATCTAAATCCTTGAGCATATCGTGGAGGTTATCCACGAGCTTTACACCGAGTTTGTCCGCCTTCTCCCGAGGTATGTAGGGGTCGTAAGCCATGACGCTCATGCCGAAGGCTTTAGCCCTTATAGCCACCTGAGAGCCTATGTTTCCCAAGCCTATTATGCCAAGGGTCTTTCCGTAGAGCTCAGTTCCCATAAACTTCTTCCTGTCCCATCTGTGCTGGAGGAGGGACTCGTGGGCTCTATGCCCGTTCCTAACTATGGTGAGCATGTGCATGAGGGTTAGCTCTGTAGCACCTATAGTGTTCGCACCGGGGGTGTTTACAACGAGTATTCCCCTTCTGGTTGCCTCCTCTATATCAACGTTATCAACCCCAACACCAGCCCTTCCAACAACCTTGAGCCTCTTAGCCCTGTCTAAAAGCTCCTTGGTAACGGGCGTTCGGCTCCTCGTCACTATGCAGTCAAAGTCTCCAACTATCTCAAGGAGCTCCTCGTAGGATATGTCGGGCTCGTTGTAAACCTCAACATCCGGCTCTCTCTGGAGAAGCTCAACTCCCTTTGGAGATATCGGGTCGGTTATAAGCACCTTGTACAATTCCTATTCCTCCAGAAGGTAGTAAGAAAGATATTATAGCCTATCGGTGTTTAGAACCTGAGCGCATCAGCACGGTGTTGGCAACTACGCTCACCGAGGAGAGAGCCATCATGAGACCCGCTATCTCGGGTTTGAGGTAGAGACCGAACCTGAAGAAGAGCCCTGCGGCGATGGGTATTCCCACCACGTTGTAAAGGAAAGCCCAGAGGAGATTCTGCTTTATCTTCCTGTTCACAGCAAGACCGAGCCTGAAGGCTTCTGGCAGGCTACCTATCCCTGAGAGGAGAACTATATCCCCCGTCTGCTTCGTTATGTCAGCCCCACTCACAACAGCAAAGGAGAGATCCGCCTGAGCGAGGGCTGGAGCATCGTTGAGCCCGTCTCCAACCATAGCCACCCTCAGACCTCTGTCCTGAAGAGACTTTATGAACTCCCTCTTCTCCTCGGGCTTAACCTCTGCTACGAAATCGTCAAAGCCAAGCTCTTCAGCCACAAGTTTTGTGCTGCTCCTCTTATCACCCGAAAGGAGGAGGGTCTTTATCCCCATCTTCTTTATCTCACCGACAACGTACCTTGCCTCCTGTCTCAGGGTGTCCTTCAGGTAGAAGAGGGCAAGCACCTCCTCTCCCTTCTTCAGGGCTACAGGCTTCCAGAAGTCCTCCCCCTGCACCTCGTAGCCTCCTATGAAGTATTCACCGCACCTGATACCCTCCCCGACCACCTCCCTGCATCCCACCAGCTCAACCTCCTTTGCTCCCTGCTTGAGGGCGTACTCCTTTATAGCCTTGGCTACTGGGTGATTGGAGCGGGACTCCATGGTGAGGGCTATATCAAGGGCTTCGGGGGACTTGAGGTCACACCTAACGACCCTGAACCTGCCCTCGGTTAAGGTACCCGTTTTGTCAAAGACGAGGACGTCTATCTTGGACAGAAGCTCAAGGGAAGAGGGCTTCTTTATAAGGATTCCCCTTGAGAGGGCTCTGGATATGCCCACCACGATGGCAAGGGGGGTGGCTATCCCCAGAGCGCAGGGACAGGAGACCACGAGGACGGCGAGGGAAAACTGAACAGCCTGTTCAAGGCTCCCTCCCAGCTTTATCCACAGGAAAAAGGTCAGAGCGCTTATAAGAAGGACCGCCTGGACGAAGTAGTGGGAAACCCTGTCGGCGAGCCTCTGGACCTTGGGTTTCTCCAAAAGAGCGCTGTCAACCATCCTCACTATCTTGGAGAGATAGGAGCCCTCGTAGCTTGCCTCCACCTTTATCTCTATATAGCCCTCCTCAACAACCGAACCGCTTAGAACCCTGTCTCCCTCCAGCTTTGGAACCGGCTCGGGCTCTCCCGTTAGGATAGCCTCAGATACATACGCCTGCCCTCTTACAACGATTCCATCAAGGGGAACGATGTCCCCACCCCTACACACGACCACCTCGCCCTTGAATACCTCCCTCACGTTCTTTTTCACCTCCCTGCCATCCTCAAGGACAGTAACCTCGCTGTTCTGGGAGGAGAGGAGACTCTTGAGGAGCCTGACAGCCCTCTTCTTAGCCCTTTCCTCAATGAAGCGACCAGCTCTCACGAAGGTTATGAGGAAGGCGTTCGTCTCAAAGAAGGGAGCTCCGGGAACGAGGTTGAGGAGGGCGAGGAGGCTGTAAAGGTATGCGCCTGTAGTTCCGAGGGATATGAGGACGTCCATTCCTGCAACGCCGTTCTTGAGAGAGTTGTAGGCTCCAGAGTAGAACTTCCACCCTCCAAAAACCTGAACGAGGGTAGAGAGTAGGAACTGAAGGTAGGTAGCATTGGGAACAGGGTAGAACATAAGTAGGGTTATCGCTAAGGCTGAGAAGCCCGAGAAGAGGAGAACATAGAGGTCTGTCCTCGGACTCTCCTCCTCAAGGACTCGGTAGCCGAGGTTCTCTATAGTCCTGACTATGTCTTCCTCTGAGAGCTTTGAGCTGTCAAAATCAACCTTGACCCTCCCGAGCTCAAAGGAGACCTCAACATCCCTCACCCCGCTCTTTTTCCTCAGAACTATCTCAATAGTTCGGGCGCAGTTAACGCAGGTCATCCCCTCAACTCTAAAGCTCTTCTTCATCAGAGTTAAGATTACCTCTGAACATGTGTTAATACAAGGCTTTAATTTCACGTTAAAAGTTTCAGGACCTCCTCGTGCATGCCCTCCCTGTTGCTCCTTCTGAGCTCTATGAGAACCGCATCCGGGAGCCTCCTGAGCTCCTTCACCAAGGGATGGACGTCTCTTATGGGTATGGTAGCCAGCAGGTTCACCTTTTGGTCTGTAGCAAGCTCCCTGACGAGCTCCCTGAACCTCTTTGAGAAGAGCTCCATCTTACCCACCTCATCAATGACGACAACCCTGCCCTTCGGAGACCTGAGAGCCCTTTCAAGGACGGGAAGCACGAGCTCTTCAAACTTTTTCACATTGACGCCGTAGGAGCCCACGAGGTGCTTTGAGGTGAACCTCTTGCTCGCAAAGAGCGCCTCCTTCCCCTCGGTGGTGACCACCTTAAAGCCCACGCGCTTCCTTGTCTTTGGGTCCCTGACCTCCTCAGTCCAGAAGCCTATAGCCCTGTCTCCAAGACCCTCTACCACCCTCTTAACGAGGGTCGTCTTGCCTACCCCCGGCTCTCCCGTAACTATAACCTTCATCTTTACCTCCTTGCGGTCGGAGACTCCTTCCGTAAGGTGGGGGAGGAGACCGCACTTGAATATCCACAGATATTGAAGTAATATGTAGAATGGCTATAACCCCAAAGGCACTCTCCTCCAAAGTGGGGAGAAACGGTTTCGGGGTATACGAAAGCGGAAAGAACTATCTGGCTTCCCTTGAAGGGAAGTCGGGACCGGGAGAGGCAAGTCCCTCCCGGTGGGGCGCTGTCAACCGTCCCTATGTAGGGAGTGTTGGCTGTGCTATGCATGGCTAACCTCACCTACAAGCTCCTTCCGTCAGGGAGGAGTAGTTGGCGGGTCCTCCTTTATCCTCTTAAAAACCTCCTCAACCTGCCTGCGCGTATTCTCAAGGGAGCCCGAGTTGTCTATCACGAAGTCGGCGTACTTGACCTTCTCCTCAATGTCCATCTGGTTTCTCCATCTCCTCTCAAAGTCTTCCTTAGTAAAGCCCTTCCTTATCGCCCTCTCCCTGCACACCTCATAGGGAGCATAGACCACCACGGTCTTGTCGTAGTTCTTGTAGGTCCCCTTCTCTATAAGGAGGCTCGCCTCAACCACAACAACCGAATCCTCAGGGAGTCCCTTGTAAAGGGAATCAAGGTACTCGTAGAGAGCCCTGTGGGTTATAGATTCAAGCCTTCTGAGCTTCTCTTTATCTTTAAAGACCACGTCTGCGAGCTTTTTTCTGTCTATGTTGCCCTCTGGGTCAAGGACCTCCCTGCCGAACTCTAAGATGACCTCTTCGTAAACGGGATGACCCTTCCTGTAGAAGGACCTTATCACCTCGTCCGCATCAACGGTAAAGGCACCCAGTTCGGAGAAGATGCGGGCAACGGTGGACTTGCCACAGCCGATATTTCCCGTAAGCGCCACCTTCTTCATAGAAGAATTATAGAATACTATTCATGCGTGTCTTAATCACCGGCGCAGCCGGTTTTATAGGCTCACACCTGTGCGACAGGTTCCTCAGAGAAGGTCATAAGGTAATCGGGCTTGACAACTTCCTGACGGGAAGCCCAGAGAACATAGCCCACCTCTTTGGAAGGGAAGGCTTCACCTTTCTGAAGTACGATGTTACCAACTTCATCTACATTGAGGGTGAGGTTGACCTCGTGCTCCACTTCGCCTGTCCAGCCTCCCCTGTTGATTACCTCAACCATCCCATACACACGATGAAGGTTGACTCCCTCGGAACACTCCACACCCTCGGGCTCGCAAAGGTGAAGGGGTCAAGGTACGTCTTCGCCTCAACCTCCGAAGTTTACGGAAACCCCCAGGTCCATCCCCAGCCCGAAACCTACTGGGGAAACGTAAACCCTATAGGTCCGAGGAGTGTTTACGACGAAGCGAAGAGGTTCTCAGAAGCACTGACGATGGCTTACCACAGGGAACACGGTATAGACGTCAGGATAGCCCGCATATTCAACACCTACGGACCCCGTATGAGGATGGAAGACGGCAGGGTCGTTCCAAACTTCATTAGCCAGGCTCTGAGGGGAAAGCCCCTGACCGTTTACGGGGATGGGAGTCAGACCAGGAGCTTCTGCTACATAGACGACCTTGTAGAGGGAATATACCTCCTCTCGGTAAAGGAGGGTATAGAGGGTGAGGTCTTCAACCTTGGAAATCCCGAGGAGTACACGGTGCTTGAGCTCGCCAGGCTGATACTGGAGCTTTCGGGAAGTGAGTCTGAGATAGTCTTCTTAGACAGACCCGTTGATGACCCCGACAGAAGGAAGCCCGATATAACCAAAGCTAAGAAGGTCCTCGGTTGGGAGCCGAAGGTATCGGTGAGGGAAGGTCTGAAGAAGACGATAGAGTGGTTCAGGGACAGGCTGTCTTAGGCTGTCTTTTTAACCTCACCCGCTTCACCCTTTACCGTCAGGCACTCCTTGAAGACGACGTAGGGACATTCCTTGGCACAGTAATCGTGGTCTATCCTCTTGAAGAGCTCAACTATGGACTGACCCTTTGAGTCAAAGACGAGCTCGTGCTTCACCACCCTATCAAAGCCAGCGTTCTCAAGGAGGGGATAGACATCGCAGCCTATGTTGGCGAAGGAAGCTTCAACCCCGAGGCTTCTCAAGGTTCTTATGAGCCTTATTATCGTTTCAGAGCCCGTTGCGTCAACGTAGTTAACCGCCTCCATATCAATGAGCACGTACTTTAGTGGTAATCTTCTGAGTCTCTCCTTCACCTTGTCAAGGATGTAATCGTAAACGTACTGAGCGTTCCCGAAGTATATTGACATGTTTGGTCTTATGTAGAGTATCTGGGGACACTCGGGAAGGTTCCTCTTCTCCGCGTTCACAAAGGTTCCAGACTCGGGGTCCCTTGATAGGATGACTATCCTCGGGTACATCGTCCTGTAAACGAAGCTTCCCAGAGACAGAAGCACACCGAGGGTTATAGCAACCCAAAGGTCCATAAAGAAGACGGACAGGAAGGTTAATCCCGCAACCATGCCGTCCATCCTGTTTATCCTGTAAAGCTTGAGGATATCCTGAGGTCTTATTAGACCTATAACGGCGGACAGAACCACGGCGGAGAGGGTAGCCTTGGGAAGATAGTAGAAGGCTGGGGCGAAGAGGAAGAGGGTAGCTCCGACAAGCAGACCCGTTATAACGCTCGCCAAGGGTGACTTTGCTCCGAGGGCGAAGTTTAGGGAGGACCGTGAAAAGGAACCCCCAGCTGGAAAGCCCTTAAAGAAGGCTACCGCAACGTTTGCGAGCCCCTGTCCTATAAGCTCTTGGTTGGGGTCCCATCTATCACCCACCCTTATGGCAAGGGTCTTAGCTATAGCAACAGCCTCTATCAGTCCGAAGAAGGCAACGACGAGGGCACCACCCCACATCTTGCTCATGCTCTGAAGGTCAAGGGGAGGCATGCTTGGGTCTGGAAGCCCCTGAGGCACGTGCCCGACTATCGTGACCCCCTTGTCGGTGAGGTGCAGGAGATAGGTTATTACAGAGGTTATGACGACGGCTATCAGGGCTCCCGGAAGGTAGGGGCTTATACGCTTGGATACCCATATTATCAGGTAGGCTCCGATCCCAAGGCTCAGGGTGTAAGGGTTCGTCAGCTCAAGCTTCTGGACTATATCCGAGATTATGGTAAAGATGTGGGTCGTGTTCGTTATAGGAAAGCCGAAGAGGTGCTTAAACTGGGACAGGGCTATCACCATAGCACCGGCAGCGGTAAAGCCTATAACCACGCTGTTTGATATGAGGTCAACCACAAAGCCGAGCTTGAAGACGCCAACGGCAAGCCTGACTATGCCGACCATAAGGGCGAGGAGCCCCATGTAGGCTACCCACGTGTCCGTCTGGGGCTCAAGGTTAAGCCCATAGAGAACCGATGCGGAGAGCAGACAGGTCATGGCAACCGGACCGGTCCCGAGGAACCTTGAGCTCCCGAAAATGGCTGCAACTATCGTTGCTATAAAGGCTGTGTAGAGACCGGTTATGGGAGGCATGCCCGCGAGTAGGGCGTAAGCCATAGCCTGAGGGACGTAAACCGCTGCGACCGTTATCCCAGCTATAAGGTCCCTTATGAAGCTATCCTTGGAGTAGTCCCTGAACCAGCGGAAGAAAGGGAGTGGCGCCTTAGCTATTAAGCCAGCGGTGTCCATTTTCAAACAAGATTATAAAACAGGAAGGCGAAACGATTTTATAAGAATTTCTTTAAGTTCTTATAAGCATATAAGCATAAAAAAAGGGGGCTTGAAGCCCCCTTAGGTAGTGAAGTGTTTAAGGTCAGTCAAGCTCGGGCATGTCGGTTGGGGTCATCTCCTTCTTCTTGTCTTCGGGAAGGTCCGCTATGAGGGCTTCCGCTGTGAGCATAGTTCCGGCCACCGATGCGGCGTTCTCTATGGCTGTCCTGACGACCTTGGTCGGGTCTATTATCCCTGCCTCAATCATGTCAACGTACTCGCCGTTTGCAGCGTTGAAGCCCCAGGTCTTGCCCTTCTCCTTGCCGAGCTCCATAACCTTCTCAAGGACGACGAAGCCCTCAAAGCCTGCGTTGTAGGCTATCTGCCTGAGGGGAGTTCTGCAAGCTTTCCTGATTATGTCAACACCGAGACCCTGGTCTTCGTTGTCAATCTCTACGTCTTCAAGCTCCTCAGAGGCTCTGACGAGGGCAACACCTCCGCCCGGGACTATTCCTTCCTCAACGGCAGCCTTCGTTGCGTGGACAGCGTCCTCAACCCTTGCCTTCTTCTCCTTGAGCTCAGCCTCGGTTGCCGCTCCAACCCTTATAACCGCAACTCCTCCGGAGAGCTTGGCGAGCCTCTCCTGGAGCTTTTCCCTATCGTAGTCGGAGGTCGTCTCCTGTATTTGCTTCTTTATCTGCTCTATCCTTGCCTTTATGTCCTCTTCCTTACCCTTACCGCCAACTATGGTGGTAGTTTCCTTATCAACCACAACCTTGTCAGCCCTTCCGAGCATGTCAAGGGTGACGGACTCAAGCTTGATACCGAGGTCCTCCATTATGGCGGTTCCGCCGGTGAGAATAGCTATGTCCTGGAGGTAGTCCTTCCTCCTCTGACCAAATCCGGGTGCCTTGACAGCACAGGCTCTGAGCACGCCCTTTATGTGGTTCACGACGAGAGTTGCGAGTGCTTCTCCCTCAACATCCTCAGCTATAACGAGGAGGGGCTTTCCTGCCCTTACCACCTGCTCAAGAACGGGGAGCAGGTCCTTAACGTTGGATATCTTCTTCTCGTAGATGAGGATGTAGGGGTCCTCAAGGACGCACTGCATTTTGTCGGGGTCGGTTACGAAGTAAGGTGAGAGATATCCTCTGTCAAACTGCATACCTTGAACGGTCTCAAGGGTCGTCTCAGCAGACTTGGACTCCTCAACGGTTATCACGCCGTCCTTACCTACAGCCTCCATGGCGTCCGCTATTATCTTTCCTATCTCAGGGTCGTTGTTGGCGGATATGGTGGCTACCTGCTCAATCTCTGTTCTTCCCTTAACGTCAACGGAGAGTTTCTTTATGCTCTCCACAACCCTCTTGACAGCTTTGTCTATACCTCTCTTTACGTCCATCGGGTTGGCGCCAGAGGCGATAGCCTTCAGACCCTCGTGGAATATAGCCTGAGCGAGTATGGTAGCTGTGGTAGTTCCGTCACCGGCAACGTCCGCTGTCTTGGAGGCAACCTCCTTCACCAGCTGGGCACCTATGTCCTCATACTTGTCCTTGAGCTCAATCTCCTTGGCAACGGTGACACCGTCCTTGGTAACCACAGGAGTTCCCCAGTTCTTGCCGAGGATGACCTCCCTACCTCTGGGACCGAGGGTCACCTTGACAGCGTTTGCAAGCTTGTCAACACCAGCCTTGAGCTTTGCCCTTGCCTCCTCACTATAGATAATTCCCTTTGCCGCCATCTTTCACACCTCCTTATAAGTGTTTTAATTTTTCAGGCAGTAACCTTTGCATCCTCAACTATAGCGAGGACTTCGTCCTCAGACATGATGAGGTACTTCTCCCCATCAAGCTCAACCTCGGTTCCAGCGTACTTGTTGAAGAGAACCACGTCCCCTTCCTTCACCTTGAGTGGCTTGAGCTCTCCGTTGTTGAGAAGCTTACCCTCTCCAACCGCTATCACCTCACCCATCTGGGGCTTCTCCTTTGCTGTGTCCGGGATGATAATACCAGAGGGAGTTTTCTGCTCCTGTTCCTCAAAGCGCCTCACCACGATCTTATCGTAAAGGGGCTTCAGTTTTGCCATCTTTGCTACCTCCTTCCGTTTTTATTTCAGTGAAAATTATATTAACCCCCGCTTCCCTTGTCAAGAGGTTTGTAAGCAAAATTTGAGCCTGTTAAACATATATTTTATTAGCTTTTAGACTCACATGCCTGAGAGGCGGTCTCTTCCTTGCGTTATAGCCCTATAAGTTTTTCTTTTAGCAGGATAAGTATGATTTCAATAACATACTTCTTCAGACATTCCGAGGAGGAGCCGAGATGGAGACGATAAGGGAGATATACGGACATCTTTTCCGGAAGCAGTGGCCCGCCTGGGTTGGCGGTATAACCATGGGGTTTATAGTAGTCCTGATGTTCGTGTGGGGAGCTCCGTGGGCTGTCACCAACGGGATAATAATCTGGGGAGACAACATCCTCAAGCCCATACTCTACCCAGATGCGGAGGTTCAGAGTCCCATATGGCAGTTCACAGCGCTTGTAAACTGGGCTTTCCTGCTGGGCGCCTTCATATCAGCCCTTCTTGGTGGAGACTTCAGGATAAGCATACCGAGTTTTAAGGAGTTCCTGATGGGCGCCTTCGGCGGGACCCTCATGGGAATAGGAGCCTTCTTAGCCTTCGGTTGTACCATAGGAGCTTTCCTCGTTGGCTTTGCAGCCCTTTCAGCCTCGGGCATAACTATGATGATAGGTCTCGGGCTCGGAGCCTACACGGGTCTGAGGCTCTACATGTGGCTTCTCACAAAGGGATGGGGCACACCCGGAAGGGCTATTGACGTGCCCGTGAACCTGCAGGTTCTCCT
>NZ_JBWONM010000221.1:0-3790 GCF_056450045.1 Hydrogenivirga sp. | reverse complement strand
ATAAAATAGAGCTTCCATGGAAAAGGTTTGGGAAGCGCACGGTCTATCGGAGGAGGAGTTTAGGCGAATAGTCTCTTATCTCGGTAGGGAGCCCAACAACGTTGAGCTCGGCGTTCTGGGGGCGCTCTGGTCTGAGCACTGCTCCTACAAGTCCTCAAGGGTTGTTCTGAGAAAGTTTCCGACAAAGGCGGAATGGGTAGTTCAGGGACCCGGAGAGAACGCCGGCGTAGTTGAGATAGACGATAAGGTCTGGGTAGCCTTCAAGATTGAGAGCCACAACCATCCCTCCTTCATAGAGCCCTTCAACGGGGCTGCAACGGGGGTCGGTGGGATAATAAGGGACGTCCTCTCAATGGGAGCGAGACCGATAGCTCTTGCGGACTCCCTCAGGTTTGGAGAGCTCACAGACCAGAGAACGAGGTACCTTGTGAAGGGGGTTGTAAAGGGCATAAGCTCCTACGGAAACTCAATAGGAGTGCCTACCGTCGCCGGCGAGACCTTCTTTGAAGACTCTTACGTGACTAACCCCCTGGTGAACGCCTTCTGCTTGGGCATAATGCCTGCGGGGAGGATGTTCAGGGCACGGGCTACGAGGGTCGGTCAGCTCCTCTTCCTGATAGGCTCCTCTACCGGTAGGGACGGAATTCACGGGGCTGTGATGGCTTCGGGAGAGTTCGCCGAGGATACGGAGGAGAAGAGACCAAACGTTCAGGTTGGCGACCCTTACTTCGGAAAGAAGCTCGTAGAAGCCGTCTTGGAGGCTGTCCAGAGGGACCTGGTGGTAGGTATGCAGGACCTCGGTGCTGCAGGCTTGGCGGGCTCTGCCTCTGAGCTTGCGAGCAAGTCGGGCATGGGGGTTGAGCTTCACCTTGACAGGGTACCCCTGAGGGAGGAGGGCATGACCCCCTACGAGATACTCCTCTCAGAGAGTCAGGAGAGGATGCTCTTGGTGATTGAGGAAGATAATCTGCCGGAGCTGGAAGAGCTTGCCAAAAGATACCACCTCAGCTATGCGGTCGTTGGAAGGACCGCCGAAGGCGGTGATTTTAAAGCCTACTACAAGGGTGAGCTCGTAGCTGAGCTTCCGGTGAGTCTGATAGTTGACGAGGCGCCGGTCTATGAGAGACCCATCAAGGAGCCCGAGTACCTCAAGGAAACGGGAAGCTTTGACCAGAGTGCTCTACCGGAGGTTGAGCTCAGAGAAGCCCTGCATGCTCTCCTATCTTCGCCCAACGTAGCCTCAAAGAGGTGGGTCTATACCCAGTACGATTATCAGGTGGGGACCAACACCGTCCTCAAGCCCGGAGGGGATGCGGCTGTTCTGAGGCTCAAGTGGGTCGTTAAGCCCGAGCTCTCAACTAGGAAGGGGATAGCCATCTCCTCCGAAGGCAACGGGAGGCTTCTCTTCCTTGACCCTTACGAAGGGGGAAAGTATATAGTGGCTGAGGCTTGCAGGAACGTAGCCTGTGTGGGAGCAAAGCCCTTAGCTCTAACCGACTGCCTGAACTTTGGGAATCCTGAAAGACCTGAGATAATGTGGCAGCTTCACAGGGCGGTTGAGGGGATGGCGGATGCCTGCAGTTACCTCAATGTTCCTGTTGTGAGCGGGAACGTTTCTCTGTACAACGAGACAGTTGAGAAGGACAGGGTCAGAAACATATACCCAACCCCCGTTGTTGTGTGCGTTGGGGTCCTTGAGGACGTTGAGAGGTTCGTGGGCATAGGATACAGGAGACCGGGAGAGCTGCTCCTAATAGGAGACCTTCAGAGGGAGAGCAGGGTTGACGGAAGCGAGTACCTCAAGGTCGTCCACCAGACCGTCGCAGGTAGGGTGCCGGAGGTAAATCTGGAGAAAGAGAAAACCCTCATTGAGACACTCCTTGAGCTGATAGGGAGAGGTATGGTTGAGTCAGCCCACGATGTCTCCTCAGGAGGTCTTCTCATAAACATACTTGAGAGCCTCTTCTTAAGCAGGTTCGGTGCTGAGCTTGAGATATACTCCGATGAGAGGTCTGACTTCTTCCTATTCTCAGAGATGCCCACGAGGGTGGTGGTGAGCGTTGACCCTGCGAAGTCCGATGAGGTAAAAGACTTTATTGAGAGCAAGGGTCTTGACTGGATGTACATAGGGAAGGTCAAGGAGGAGAGAGAGCTGAGGGTAAACTTCAACGGAGAGCAGGTTTTAAGTGAAGAGGTTTCAAAACTCAAGGAGGTGTGGGAAAGATCCTTAGAGGAAGCTCTCTGATATACCTTACGACCCTCACCGCCGTTCTCTTCCTTGACCTTTTTACGAAGGAGCTGGCACAGGAGCTTTTGTCCGAAAAAAGCTACGACCCCCTACCCTTCCTGAAGCTCTTTCTTATATACAACAGAGGTGCTGCCTTCGGTATGTTTGCGGAGCTCCCTGACTGGTTCCGCCTTCCCCTGCTTATCCTGACTCCTGTAGTTGCCTTCGTGATAACCTACATCTACTCAAAGAAGGACGGAAAACCCTGGTTTGCGATAACCATGGGGCTCATAGGGGGAGGAGCTCTTGGGAATCTCTACGATAGGCTCTTCTTGGGAAAGGTGAGGGACTTCATTCACCTCCACATAGGGGAGCATTACTGGCCCGCCTTCAACGTAGCGGATGCCTCCATAACCATAGCTATAGTTATCCTGATATTCAAGTACCTGAGAGGGTGAGTGCCGGACATGCTTCTGAGGTTTTTGCTCTGGAGGATCACAAAGGCAACCTACCTGACAGCCCTTATCCTCGCCTTCATCCTCCTCATGGTTCAGGTCTTCAGGATAGGCTTCATCCTCTTCGGGCTTCCGTTGACGAGCTCACTACCCTTCTTTCTGGTCTGGTTTGCCTACTACGGCTTCTTCTTCCTGCCCGACGGTCTGATAACCTCAACAGCACTTACAGCTTATGAGCTCAAGGAGAGAAAGCTTCTCCACGTCCTCTACTCCTTCCACATATCACCCGCAAGGGTCCTTCTGATGTTCGCCGTTCCCGCGTTGCTCTTCTTTTTTCTCTCCGGGATTCTTTCCTTTCTCCTCTTTGAGGAGCAGGTCTCCTTTGCAAGGAGGGGTCTCCTTATCCAGTACAAGGACAGGCTCTTTGAGAACCTCATTGAGAAGACCTTTTTAGAGTCGGGAGGGCTCGTAGTCTATGTCCAGAGCAGGAGGGGAGGAGAGCTCAGGAATGTTTTCCTTAAGTACAGGAACACCCACATAGTTGCCAAGAGGGCTGTGTACGAGGGAAAGGGAAGGTTTCTCTTTGAGGAGGGCTCCCTTCTGACCAAGGAAAGGAAGAAGTACTTCCTAATGGAGTTTAAGAGGTACTGGCTGGATACAGAGGAGTTCCTTTCGGCGGAGATAAGGGAGAGGAAGGTAAGGAAGGAGAGGATCCTGAACCTACTGAATACGCTCTCAATGCTCCCGGGCTTTTTCCTTAGCTTCTTCGGCGCCCTGAGGCTCTGCAGGAGCCACACCCAAGTTTACTACCTGATAGCACTGCTTATATTAGCCCACCAGCTCTTCCTGTTCGGGACAAAGCTACTTTTAAAGTAACTTCAGCCCTTTAGGGTCTTTATCTCCCTCCCTATCTTCTCCTGGACGGACTCAACCTTGCTCTTGAGCCTGCCGGACTTGCCCTCCCTGTAGTCTATCTTCATTGTTATTGATATCCGCGGGCACTCCTTTTTAAGCTCCTCAAAGCCCTTCTTGAGGACTCCCATGACCTCATCCCAGTCCTCTCCTTCAACTATAGTCCCCATGGGAGTCAGGACATAGGGAAGTCCTG
>NZ_JBWONM010000220.1:0-4710 GCF_056450045.1 Hydrogenivirga sp. | reverse complement strand
GTCTTCCTTAATCCCGAGGAGGTTTTTGACTTTACTCCCCAACTCCATCGTCTTCTCTGCCCCGAGCTCTCCCCAGAGAAGGGAAATACCTGCGACTTCCTTTCCCCATGCGAGTTTTTCGTAGGTGTCCCTGACAGCCCGGAGCCTGTCCTCAACCTCAGGGTCTCCGGCTTCCTCGGCGATAGTTTTTACGACCTCTAAAGCAAACTCCTCTGAAAGCCCCAGAGAACCCAACCACCCGGACAGCCCGAGAGCAAGCGTGTGCCGGTGTCCCTCTTTCCAGTAGGGGAACAGCTCCTCAACAAGGAGCTTCTTTAACTTCTCTTCAACGTCAGCAAGCTCCATAGCAGGAACAGGTGCCTCGTTAGTGGGTGCGGTGCTTTTTTCAGCGACGAGTTTTAGAGACCACTCCGGGAGAGGGGGAAGCTTGAGGTCTTTAACAAATCCGATAAGTGCCTCCAGAGAGGACTCCTTGAGGTTGTGGAAAAAGTATATTCCGCCCTCCGGATGAAGGGAAGGAGGGGCTATGACAACCCCGCTGTCCCCACGAATTTCAAATCCGAAAGCGGGGAAGCGAGAAACCTTGACCTTTATGTCTTTCGGGTAGGTGAAGTACACATGAAAACCCCTCCCTGTTCGTACGCACGAGGGAAGGGATAGGAGCTCCTCAAAGTCAATCCCCCTTTGCTCGCAAAACTGCTTAAACTTCTCAACGTCGTCAATGTCAATGACCACGAGGTTACTGACTTTCCCGCACACGATAGCTATGTTGGGCTCTATCCTCCCCTCGAAAAGCTGCAGTGTTTGCTCCCAGGAGGGGCGCTTTTCTGTATAATCCTTCCACGGGACGGCGGGAGCTTTACTCTTCTTGCGAGCTGGCAGAACCGTGAAACCTAAGTCGTAATAAGCCTTTACAAGCGCAGTTAGGGGTGTTAATTTTATAGCGCCTTTACCCCTTTGCATTTCCTCACCTCCTTTAAGCGGTTTTTAGAAGTAAGGGAAGCCCGAAAGCTTCCCAGTTCAGCTGAGCATGAAGGACATCCTCCTCTTCATCCGTCTGATTAAATACACGATCAGCCCTTTGTCCTTCATACCCCATTACTTCCCTTTATTCATTTCCTTAACCGGAGGCAAGCTCTTCAGATACTCCTGGAGCTCCTCTTTAAGAAAGACAATTCTTCTGCCAAATCTGCGGGCGGGTAGCTTGCCCCGGTAAATGAGCTGGAAAATATTTGCCGGCGATGTACGCAACAGCTCAGCCACATCCTTGACGTAGAGCAACTCAGGCTGTCCAGATTTGCCGTTGCGATCCCTCATGCCAAAATCCTCCAAACAGTATTCGGGGATGGCTTTTTGGCAGGAATAGACCAAGGCGGTCTTGTTAAGGACTTTGACTTTCTTATATTGAAGAGATTACACTGCTACATGAACTTTCAAAGAAGAATTCTACAAACTCACATACTGCTCAAAAACGATTTTCGCTTCCTTCCTTACCGGAGGAAGGATATACCTCCTAACAAGGAATGGGGGCATCCCCAAGCCCCTAGCCGGTTCTCAATATAGAACAAAGTTAGAGTGTGTCAAGGGCTTTTGATATATGTTCAAAGCCTTGAGTAAGAATAATTTGAGCTTGGCGTTATATTGGCGTTAAAGAGATTCAAAACAGTTTAAAACCTGTTAAATAGGGTTGATTTCTTAAGTCCACCCGAAAGGCCTCTTTCCTTTGAGCTTCAGCTTTTTCCTTTGATTTTCAATGGTCGGGGCGAGCGGACTTGAACCGCCGACCTCTGGCTCCCGAAGCCAGCGCTCTACCACCTGAGCTACGCCCCGGCTCCAGATAATTATAGATTAACCTTCACCGCTGTCTGAACCAGAAACCGAAGCGGGGCTGTACTCTTCCTTGGGTATGAACTTGAACTCTCCATCTTCGTAATCCACTACCACGGTCATGCCGTCCTTTATCTCGCCCCTTATTATCTTGTCAGCAAGGGGGGTTTCCACATACCTCTGTATGGTTCTCTTGAGGGGTCTCGCGCCGAAGGCCGGGTCGTAGCCCCTTGCCACAAGCTCTTTCTTGGCTGAATCGGTAAGTTCAATCCTTATGTTCCTCTCGGCGAGGCGTCTGTTCACGTTAGCTATAAGCAGGTCAATTATCTGGGAGAGCTCCCTCATTGTAAGGGGTTTGAAGACTATGACCTCATCAACTCTGTTGAGAAACTCGGGTCTGAAGAACATCTTAAGCTCTTCAAGGACCTTCTCCTTAGCCTTCTCAAATTCTCTTTCAACCACATCCTCGCTTGCATCAACGGGTATGTTGAGGAGATACTGGGAGCCAAGGTTTGAGGTCATTATTATGACGGTGTTCCTGAAGTCAACCGTCCTTCCGTGGGAGTCGGTGAGCCTTCCGTCATCAAGGACCTGTAGGAATAGGTCAAAGACCCTGGGGTGCGCCTTCTCAATCTCGTCAAGGAGTATAACCGAATAGGGCTTCCTCCTGACAGCTTCGGTGAGCTTTCCACCTTCCTCGTAGCCAACGTATCCGGGAGGCGCACCTATCAGCTTTGCAACCGAGTGCTCTTCCTTGAACTCCGACATATCAAGCCTTATGAGGGCGTCCTCTTCGCCAAAGAGGAGTTCGGCGAGAGCTTTGGAGAGCTCGGTCTTACCAACTCCAGTCGGTCCGAGGAAGAGAAAGCTCGCTATGGGTCTCTTCGGGTCCTTCAAGCCTGCACGAGCTCTTCTTACAGCTTCCGCAACAGCCTTAACCGCATGCTCTTGGTCAACGACCCTCTTGTGAAGCTCCTCCTCAAGCCTGAGGAGCTTCTCCATCTCCTCCTCTTTGAGCCTCGTGACAGGTATTCCAGTCCACTCTGACACCACCTGAGCAACGTCGTCCCAACCCACTACGAGTTCTTCAGCCTTTTGAGACTCAAGAGCCTTCAGCTCCTTCTCAAGGTTCACCTTCTCTATCTTCAGCTGTGCCTCTCTCTCGTAGTCTCCGCTCTCGGCAGCCTTCATTATCTCCCTGTCAAGCTCCTCTATCCTCTTCTTGAGCTCCTGTATCTTGACGTCGGAGCTGCCGACCTTCTCAAGTATCTCCTGCTTCTCCTTCTCAAGCTGAACCTTCTTTACCTTGAGCTGTGCTTCCTTCTCGTAATCCCCTTCAAGGTTAGCCTTCATTATCTCCTCATCAATAGCTCTTATCTTCCTCTCTATCTCTTGAACCTCAGGGGGAACGCCTATCACCGATAGCTTCTTCCTCGCCGCAGCCTGGTCAAGGGCGTCAATTGCCTTGTCGGGGAGCTTCCTAAAGGTAACGTACCTTCTTGTAAGCTTTACAGCAGCCTCTATAGCTTCGTCAGATATCTTAACCTTGTGGTGTTGCTCAAGCTTAGGTCTCAGTCCCTTGAGTATCTCAATAGCTTCCTCCTCGGAGGGTTCATCAACGTAAATGGGCTGGAACCTCCTCTCAAGGGCTGGGTCCTTCTCTATGTACTTCCTGTACTCATCAACGGTTGTTGCACCGATTACCCTGATCTCACCCCTTGCGAGGGCTGGCTTCATTATGTTACCGGCATCAACGGCACCCTCAGCCTTACCTGCACCAACTATGGTGTGTATCTCGTCAATGAAGAGTATGATGTTTCCCCTCTCCTTAACCTCGTCAAGGAGTGCCTTCATCCTCTCCTCAAACTCACCCCTGTACTTTGAGCCCGCAAGGAGTGTAGCCATGTCAATAGCCCATATCTCCTTGTCCTGAAGCTCTGGGGGAACCTCCTTGTTAACTATCCTCTGAGCAAGCCCTTCAACTATGGCGGTCTTACCTACTCCCGGGTCACCGATCAGAACGGGGTTGTTCTTCGTTCTCCTCAAGAGCACTTCTATTACCTGATTTATCTCTCTCTCCCTTCCTATTACTGGGTCAAGCTTGCCTTCCCTTGCCAGCCCGGTGAGGTTGATGCCGAACCTCTCAAGGGGAGACTTCTCCTCTTCTTTAAGCTCTTGTCCTACATCCTTCATCTCCTTTTCACCTCCTAATACCTGATTTATTAATCTACCACCTATGGTGTCCTTTGCCTCAACAAGGGCTGCACCTATGTGGGAGGGTTGAACCTGAGCCTCTCCCTCCGATACAGCCCTGTTCTGGGCGTTCTCAAGCACCCTTATTAGGTACTCACTGTAATCAAAGCTCGGCTTCCTGCCGAAGACCTTCTCCGCTATCCTGTCAATGACCCTGTCGGGTGATATGCCTATCTCCTTAACCTGCTGGATCAGGGAGGAGTCCCCTATAGCTTTCCTGATGAGCCCGTCTATGGAGAGCCTGTTCTCCAAGAAAGCCCTCACGTCCTCTGGCTTGAACACGGAGGTTAGGCTCTTCTCAACGCTTTCAAGCTGCCTGCGGTAGTTCCTCTCAAGGGAATCAAGCCTTCTGAGCTCAAGCTGGAGGCTCTCCAGTGTCCAGTAGTCCCCGTACCTGCGTGCCTGCTCAATCTCCCTCGTGAGCCTTGCCTTCGCCTGCCTTATCTTCTCCAGCTCCGCCTGAACACCCCCTATGTCGGACTTGACCTGCATTATCTGGCTTCTCAGGTCTATAAGGTGCTTAGCTTCCTGCTCTGCAGCCTTCTCCACCTGCTCCATGAGGTTCTTCAGATGTTCCCTGACCCTCCTTACGAACTCCTTCCTCTCTACTCCCCTCTTCTCAAGGAACTT
>NZ_JBWONM010000219.1:0-2652 GCF_056450045.1 Hydrogenivirga sp. | reverse complement strand
TCTATCTTGTACTTTTCCTTTAGCTTTTCAAAGAGCTTTACAGCCTCCTCCTTCTCAAGCTCCTTCCTGAGAATCGGGTAGTCCCTCTTTATTCTCTCCCTCATCTTCTCTTCTATCTTTGGAAGGTCTTCCTCCGTTATCCTGTGCCCCTCAACCTCAACGTCGTAGTAGAAGCCCTCTTCCGGCGTTGGTCCTACTCCCAAGTGGACCTTATCCGCTCCGTAGAGCTCCTTGAGAGCCTGAGCCATTATGTGGGCTAAGGAGTGCCTCATTATCTCTAAGCTCTCAGGGTCTTCCTTTCTTATAAGCTTTATCTCACCTTCCTGGGTTATGGGTGTCTGGAGGTCAAGTATCCTATCACCTATCTTGCCTCCGAGGGCATTCTCTATGCCCGCCTTACTGAAGACCTCCCCGAGGGGAGTTCCCTTCTCTATCTCAATCTCCTTTCCTTCTATCACCACCTTCACTTTGTCCTTTACCTTCATAGTCATCATATTTTATACAGTTTAAATGGGTGATACTATACTACTGAGCACATGATAAAAAGCGGGACAGCTTCGGATAGTTTCGCAGATTTCAGGAGGTATCAGGTATGGTAGAGGACAAGTTGAGCGAAGTGAAGGAGCTCTTGAAGGATAAAGCGGGTTTTCTTCTCTCCAACCTACTCTCTCAGGGAGGTGAGTACGGAGAGATCTTCTACGAGAGGTCAAGAACCACGAGGCTCGAGCTTGAAGACAGAAAGCTGGGGAAGGTGTCCCACGGCTACGATGAAGGGGTAGGTATAAGGCTTATAAAGGGGGGGAAGACCTTTTACGGCTACACCACCGAGCCCACCTACGAGAATCTCTACGAGCTCGTGAAGACCCTTGCCCGCGGTGAGGGGTACGGACCCGTTGCTATAGGGCTCAGATACACCGAAGGCTGGACCCCTACCCTCATAGACCCTGACTCAACAGACATGCACTTCAGGGCTGAGATACTGAGGAGAGCTGAGGACAAGGCGAGGAGCTACGGTGACAGGATAAAGCAGGTTCTCTCGGTTCTTATGGATAAAACCAGGGAGGTGCTCATTATAAACAGCCTCGGTGAGATGGCTGAGGACACCCAGAAGAGGGTGGTCTTCTTCGTTGAGGTTGTTGCCAGCGATGGGGAGATTCTCCAGAGAGGCTACGAGTCTCTGGGTGCTAGGAAGGGCTTTGAGATATTTGAGCAAACACCACCGGAGATGGTCGCTCAGAAAGCTGCGGAGAGGGCACTCCTCATGCTAACCGCAAAGCCTGCACCCGCCGGTCAGTTCACGGTCGTTCTCTCCTCTCAGGCCGGCGGGACGATGATACATGAGGCTGTCGGTCACGGGCTTGAGGCAGACCTCGTTCAGAAGGGGCTCTCCGTTTATGCAGGAAAGCTCGGTGAGAAGGTCGCCAGCGAACTCGTTACCGTTATAGACGATGCCACCCTTCCCGAACACAACGGCTCTTTCACGGTTGACGATGAGGGAGTCCCCGCCCAGAGGAAGGTGCTCATAAAGGACGGCTATCTTGTCGGCTACATGTACGACAGACTCAGGGCTATGAAGGAGGGGAAGCAATCAACCGGGAACGGAAGGAGGCAGAGCTACGCTCACATACCCATAGTCAGGATGACAAACACTTACATAGACAAGGGGAAGGACAATCCCGAGGATATCCTGAGGGATACAAAGAAAGGTGTCTACGTGGTGAAGATGGGGGGTGGAGAGGTGAACACCGTGACGGGGGACTTTGTCTTTGAGGTCATGGAAGGCTACATGATTGAGAACGGGGAGATAACCTACCCTATAAGGGGAGCTACCCTGATAGGGAACGGTCCTAAGGCTCTCCAGGATGTTGACGCGGTTGGCTACGACCTTGGATGGGCTATAGGCACCTGCGGTAAGGACGGACAGGGTGTTCCCGTGACCGATGCCCAGCCGACCGTAAGGATAAAGAGGCTTACCCTCGGAGGCTGTCAGGTCTGTGAGTGAACTATCTCTGTCCCTATGCCTGCCTCGGTAAATATCTCAAGGAGGAGGGAGTGCTGGACCCTTCCGTCTATTATGTGGACCTTTCTCACACCCGATTCCATAGCTTTTAGTGCAGACCTTACCTTTGGTATCATCCCCTCTCTTATCACCCCCGTCTCTATGAGTTTCTTTGCCTCCTCCTTGCTCAGGGATGAAAGCAGCCTTCCTTCTGCATCCTTGACCCCCTCGGTATCTGTAAGGAATATCAGCTTCTCAGCCTTCAGGTGTCTTGCTATCTCCGACGCCGCTATATCGGCGTTTATGTTGTATGCCTCTCCCCCTTCCCCGACCCCTACGGGTGCTATCACAGGGATGAAGTCCCTCTCTATAAGGGAGAGTATAAGCTCGCTGTTTACATCAACCACCTCACCTACAAAGCCCACGTCCTCCTCCGGTGTGGGGAGTCCAAGCTCTCTGAAGTACTTCTCCTTGTCAAGCTTCTTCGCCCTGAGCAGTCTCCCGTCCCTTCCGGATATACCAACGGCGTAGACGTTCTTACCGCTGTGCCTGTTTATGAGAGCAACGATGTCCTTGTTGACATCACCCGATAGAACCATCTCAACGACGTGCATCGTTTCCTCGTCGGTCTTCCTCATGCCACCAACGAACTT
>NZ_JBWONM010000218.1:0-3449 GCF_056450045.1 Hydrogenivirga sp. | reverse complement strand
CACAGGTGCACCATTGATGCAAATCCCGGAGACGAGCTCTGCTCCCAATTCAGGAAGTCCTCTTGCTCAATAATAGACTTAGGAGGTAGCCCATGAGAAAGCTTTTAATCCTCTTCCTTACACTGCCCCTTCTTTCCTTCTCTCAGGACAAGCTCAAGGCTGTTTTTGACTGTGCGGTTGGAGACCTTGACTGGATAAGCCTGCGACTCTCACTCGTAAAGAAGACAGCGGAGAGCCTGACGAGGGAAGGCAAGGACTACAGCTTTGTGATAACTATACACTCCCACTGCATACCCGTGGTTGAGAAGAACCTAAAGAGGTTCCCAAAGAAGAAGGCTGAGAAGATAGCCCTGATACAGAGCCAGCTCCGCACACTCAAGGATTTCTACAACGTAGAGGTGAAAGCCTGCAGGATAGCCATGGAGAGGGGCAGGATAAAAGGAGTGCCTAAGTTCATAGAGACCGTTCCAAACAGCTGGATAACGCTCATAGAGCTTCAGAATAAAGGCTACGCCTTCGTTCCCTTCTAAAATTTTTACTCCGAGGAGCGAAGCTTATAATACAACCCTATGAGCTTAGAAGACCTTGAGAAGTTCCTTCCCGTTGTGATAATAAACAGCAACTACGTGATAACTTCCCTCAACGAAACGGGAAAGGCTATGCTGGGTGATGTGGTGGGGAGGAAATGCTTCCAGGTGCTATACAACCTTGAGAAGCCCTGTCCCGAGTACAACATAAAGTGTCCCATAGTCTCCAAGGAGGAAGGGATAGATACGGTCACCCTTGACTTTGAGGTTTACCTAAGGTCCTATGGCAAGCTTCCCGTTGGAGGAGTTTACTGGGAGTCCCTGATAAACATAACCAGCCTCACCATGATAAGGTCGGGCATATTTGACACGCTCACAGAGCTTTACAACCGCAGGTTCCTTTCTGGCGTATTTGAGAAGTTGATGTACCTTTGGCACAGGCACGGGGAGACCTTTTCCGTCCTATTCCTGGACCTTGACAACATGAAGAGGATAAACGATGAGTACGGACACCTCTCTGGTGACGAGGCTCTCAAGAAGGTAGGGCAGTGCATAAAGCTTCACCTCAGGAGGTCGGATATAGGCGTCAGGTACGGCGGGGACGAGTTCCTAATCCTTCTTCCCAAAACAGACGCGGAGAACGCCGTTAAGGTAGCAAAGAGGATAAGGGAGTGCATAAGGTCAATCCCCTTTATAGCGAGCATATCGGCGACCGTAGCGGTGTCTGAGGTCAGGAAGGAGGACAGAACGCCCGAAGACCTCATAGAGAGGGTGGACAAAGCCCTCTACTTTACAAAGAACAAGAAGATGGGCTCAATAGCCGTCGCTAAGGAAGGTGATGCCTTTGAGATAGTGGAGTAAAATTTAATCCATGCTTGACATAGAGCTCATCAGGAGAAAACCCGACTTCGTTAAGGAGCGCCTCTCAACCAGGGACAAAGAACTACCAAGGCTCATAGACGATGTCCTTGAGCTTGACAGCAGGAGGAGGAAGATACTTACAGAGCTTGAATCCCTGAGGGCTGAGAGGAACAAGAAGAGCAAGGAGATAGGGTCTTACAGGAAGGAGGGCAGGGACACACAAGCCCTTGAGGAGGAGGTAAGGAAGCTAAAGCACAAGATAGAGAAGCTACAAGAGGAGCTCTCCGATATAGAGGAGAGGCTCAAAGAGGTCCTTCTCAGGATTCCGAACCTTCCCCACGAGAGCGTGCCCCTTGGCGAGGACGAAGAGGACAACGTTGAGATAAGGAGGTGGGGCGAACCCCCGGAGTTTGGATTCAAGCCAAGACCCCACTGGGAGATAGGGGAGAAGCTCGGCATACTTGACTTTGCAAAGGGAGCGAAGCTCTCAGGAAGCAGGTTCACAGTGGTAAGAGGTATGGGTGCCAGGCTTGAGAGAGCACTGATAAACTTTATGTTAGACCTGCACAGGGATAAGGGATACCAGGAGGTGATGCCTCCCCATCTTGTTCGCCCAGAGGTGCTCGTCGGAACTGGTCAGCTCCCAAAGTTTGAGGAGGACCTGTACAGGTGTGAGAGGGACAACCTCTACCTCATTCCTACAGCCGAGGTACCTCTTACAAACCTATACAGGGAAGAGATACTCAAGGAGGAAGACCTACCCATATACCTTACAGCCTACACACCTTGTTACAGGAGGGAGGCGGGCTCCCACGGGAAGGATATAAGGGGGATAATACGCCAGCATCAATTCAACAAGGTTGAGCTTGTCAAGATAGTGCATCCGGAGACCTCCTACAGTGAGCTTGAAAGCCTGACAGCAGATGCGGAGGAGGTTCTTAAGCTCCTCAATCTACCCTACAGGGTTGTGGAGCTGTGCACAGGGGACTTGGGCTTTTCCGCGGCTAAAACCTACGATATAGAGGTCTGGTTTCCTTCTCAAAGCAGGTATAGGGAGATATCCTCCTGCTCAAACTGCGAGGACTTTCAGGCAAGGAGGATGAAGACAAGGTTCAAGGACTCTTCAGGAAAGAACAGGTTTGTTCACACCCTGAACGGCTCAGGTCTTGCTGTGGGAAGAACCCTTGCGGCCATACTTGAGAACTATCAGAGGGAAGATGGCACCGTTGAGGTTCCCGAGGTGTTGAGAGACTATGTAAAGGCTGACGTTATTTCTCTAACCTGAGTCTCTTCCACAGCCTTCCACCATTGTATATCTCTATAAAGCTCACATCCTTTAGAAGGGTAGAAGGTATGGAAAGCCTCTCCTTGGTTATAACCTGGGTACACAGTCTTGAGCCTTCGGTCAAATACACCCTGAGCACCTTTTTAGAGACCTCATAGCTTTCAACCTTGTGGCAGGGTGTGGGCTTATATATGGTCAGGTGTGTATACTGGGATGATAGGCAGGAGCTTATAAAGAGAAAGAAAGAGAAGAAGAGAAGCATAGCTTAATTTTAAAACCCCGGCACCGACCTACTTTCCCGTGCCGCGGTCCGGCACAGTATCATCGGCGCTGGAGGGCTTAACTGCCGGGTTCGGAATGGAACCGGGTGTTTCCCCTCCGCTATGGGCACCGGGGAATCGGCAACTTAATAGGTCTCCCTCTCCTCAGGTAGGTATGCAAGTCGGACGGGCTATTAGTACCGCTCGGCTTCACCCATTGCTGAGCTTCCACCTGCGGCCTATCAACCCGGTAGTCTCCCGGGGCCCTTCAGGGAGCCCTTATCTTGGGGTGGGCTTCGCGCTTAGATGCTTTCAGCGCTTATCCCGTAGCAGGATAGCTACCCGGCGCTGCCCCTGGAGGGACAACCGGTACACTAGAGCCTGCCCCATCCCGGTCCTCTCGTACTAGGGACGGACCCCCTCAAGGCTCCTGCGCCCGCGGCGGATAGGGACCGAACTGTCTCGCGACGTTCTGAACCCAGCTCGCGTCCCCCTTTAATGGGCGAACAGCCCAAC
>NZ_JBWONM010000217.1:0-8213 GCF_056450045.1 Hydrogenivirga sp. | reverse complement strand
ATAAACATAATAGATGGGTTTAATGGTTTAGCTTCGGGAGTAGGTATTATAGTGTTTTTGTCTTATGCCTACGTCTCCTTCCTTCTGGGTGATCAGTTCCTTTTCTATCTCAGCCTTATCTACACCTCAGCTCTTGTTGGTTTTTTTCTATGGAACTTTCCCTTTGGGCTAATATTCCTAGGAGATGGAGGAGCTTATTTGACAGGCTTCTTAGCCGGTCTTGTTGGAGTGCTCATGGTAAACAAGCACCCAGAGGTTTCAGCGTGGTTTCCTTTAACGCTCTTATTTTATCCGATATGGGAGACTTTGTTCTCCATTTTTAGGCGGAAGTTTTTGCATGGATACGATTCAACGGTTGCGGACACAAAGCACTTTCACTCACTGATATACAGGCGCTTAATTAAAGCAACTTTTGGGAGTTCCATCCCTCCCCAATTAAAAAACTCTCTAACCTCTCCTTATCTATGGTTCATGCAACTCTTGTGCACTATTCCAGCTCTCTTATTCTGGAAGAATACACCTGTTTTAGTTTTAACATGTGTAAGCTTTGCCATTTTCTACACATGGCTCTATTTCAGGATTATAAAATTTAAGACGCCCAAGGTAATGAAATTAAGTAATTTAATAAGAAGGTAGTTCTATGTAATGTTAATAAATATTATCCTCAAAGTACTCCCTTACAAGCTCCCTACCACCCTCGGCGACCTTCTTTCCCCTCTCCATCAGGAAGACCCTTTCACCAAGGAGGTTTGCCTCCAATGGGTCGTGGGTTACCACCACAACGGGTATCTTGAGCTCAAGACCTCTAAGAAAGTTTATTATGTCAATCTTCCTCCTGAAGTCTAAGGAGGAGAAGGGCTCATCCATAAGAAGGGCTCTGGGACTGTAAGCAAGAGCCCTCACTATCGCGACCCTCTGCCTCTCGCCACCCGAGAGCTCTCCGGGTCTCTTTCCCTCAAGCTCCTTTATCCCAAACCTCTCCATGAGCTCCTCTACATCCGTATCCTTTTTCGGAGATTTTTTCAGGGCAAACTCTATGTTTTCCCTCACGTTCAGAAAGGGAAGGAGGTTGTCCTCCTGAAAGACTATCCCAACCCTCCTCCTTTGGGGAGGAAGGAACAAGCCCCTCTCGCTGTCAAAGAACACCTCTTCACAGCACCTCATAAACCCCTCAGCCATCTCAAGCCCGCACATTACCCTGAGAGTTGTCGTCTTCCCGCATCCTGAGGGACCGAGTATGATATTGAACCCTGAGATAAAGGAAAAATCTCCCTCTATCACAACGTTCCCGTAATCCTTCCGGAAGCTCAGCTCTATCTGAAAACCCATCTCTTCCTAAGTAAGAGTACTACACTGAGACAGAGGAGCGAGACAGAGAGTAGGGTAAGAGAAGCTCTGTGAGCCTGAGTGTAGTTTAGAGCCTGGACCTGGTCGTAGATATAAATTGACAAAGTCTGGGTCTCTCCCGGTATGTTCCCCCCGACCATGAGCACAACCCCGAACTCACCCATTGTGTGGGCAAAAACTAAGGCGGCTGAGGTTAGAAGTCCGCCGATACTCTCAGGAAGTATGACCCTGAGGAAGGTCTCAAGCCTTGAGTAGCCAAAAACATAGGCTATTTCAACGTGCCTCCTGTGAACGCCCTGAAAGGCGTCCCTTATGGGAAAGACCGCAAAGGGCAGGGAGTATATCATAGAGGCGAGCAGGAGACCCTCAAAGGAAAAGAGGAGGCTGATCCCGAGGATATCTTTGAAGAACCTGCCGACGGGGGATTCAGGGCTCAGGAGGTATATCATGTAAAAGCCAAGCACTGTGGGTGGAAGCACTATCGGGAGCATAAGGAGACCCTCCAGAAGGACCTTTGCAGGGAAGGAAAAGTAAGCGAGGACATAGGCTACAAAGAGCGAAAGGAGTATGAGAAGGATGGTTGTGAGGGAGGCAAGCTTGAGACTCAGAAAAAGCGCCTCTTCCATCAGGGAACCTCAAAGCCGTATCTCTTAAGAACCTCCCCCGCCTCGGGGGAGTTGAGAAAGCGAAGAAAGGACTCTGCCGTCTTCTTCTTCATCCCCCTTTCAGTTATGACGGCGACGTGCCTTATCGGGCTGTGCATGTTCTGGGGGACAACCCAGTAGCTCCCCTTCCCGTAGCCTATAGCGAGGGAGAGGGAGACTATGCCAACTTCAGCACCGCCGCTCACCACGAACTGAAAAGCCTGAGCAACGTTAGTTCCCTGAACAAGCTTCCTCTTCACCTCCTCATAAAGCCCAGTCCTCTTGAGAAACTCAAGGGCTGCTGTCCCGTAGGGGGCATACCTCGGGTTAGCTATAGCTACCCTGTCAGCTTCCCTGAGCACCTCAGGACCCTTTACCTTTAAACTCCTGCTGAATATAGCGAGCCTTCCCCTTGCAAAGGGGACGGGTTTGCCAGCCTTTCCCTTTTCGTAAAGTTTCTTGGCATAGAGTTCGCTTGCTGGGAGGAAAAGGTCGTAGGGAGCTCCCCCAAGTATCTGCCTGTAGAGGTTCCCCGAAGCTCCATAAGAGAAGTAAAGCTTTACATCCGGGTGTTTCTGTGAGAAGAATTTCCCTATCTCTTCCAACGGACCCCGCAGGCTTGAGGCTGCAGCTATGTGAAGGCTCTGGGCAAAGGAGAGGGACAAGAGCAACAGAAGTGCTGAGAGGAGCTTCATGGAAATATTTTATTAGAATTTTCTATCTTGCTGATACCGCTTTTATCAGTTCTTTGAGCTTATCCTCTCTTGGTTTTATACCTTCCAAAAGGAAGGCGCAGGACTTGAAAGAGGTAAGGAGACCCCTCTCTATGAAAAAGCCTCTGATCTCTTCCTCCGCAATCTCTACAGGATGCTCAACCACCTTCTTCTCCGTTCTTGGTCCACGTTTACCGTACCTTTCTTTCAAATACTTCTCCCAGCTTACCCTTATAAGCTCTTCAGCCTTTTCGTCATCAAGGATGTAGACTCCCTTTTCACCAACAATCAACTTGTAGGTTCCTGGTCTTACTACCTTCACTTCATACTCCCATGGGTTTTCCCTTTCGTGCTTAACTCTACCGACTATGAAGCGATAACCTCTCTTCCTTTTTATGGGAGGAAGCATGTGTAACATATTGGTCTTACCCTTACCCATGGCGCTCATGGCATAAATTTAAAGCGTTTTATGTAATGTGTCAATCGCTTAAGCTAAATATCATTACAGGCTAGTTATAACAGCTTATTTTATAAGCTTGACTTAAAATAGCTTAAGCTTTAGAATAGAACTGTGGACAAAGTACTTATTGATACCAATGTATGGGTTTATCTGTTTGACATAGATGCCAATGCTGAGAAAAGGGAGATACTGGTAGAGGTGTTTAGAAGGTTAGCCCGAGAAGGGTGGCAGATTTTTTTGTGCTCTCAGGTTTGTAAAGAGTTTGTCAGGGTTGGTGTTGAGAAGTATGGCTATCCCAGAGATTATCTTGAAGACAGGATAGAACGGATAAGGGATATTGCAAACATCATTTATGAGGACTGTGAAGACGTCAGGACTGCGATCCAGCTTAAGGAGCACTATAATCTCCAGTTCTGGGATTCAGTAGTCATTGCGGTTGCTCTAAACAACGGAATCCCTTACATCCTTACAGAGGATGTAACTTATAGAAGAATTCAATTTAAGGACAAGCGAGTTGAGCTGTTAAACCCCTTTGGAGAATAAAACAATGTCTCACATAAGCCCCCTTTCCCTCATTGATAGAAAGCCTTCTCTGTTGACTATTATGTGGTCAATGAGCTCAAAGCCAACTATGTCGCAGGCTTCCTTTACCCTCTTGGTGAAGGATATGTCCTCCTCCGAAGGCTTGAGCTCGCCCTGAGGGTGGTTGTGGGCGATGATTATGCCGTAGGCTGAGAGCTCAAGAGCTGGTCTTATTATCTCCTTAGGGCTCGCGTAAACCCTGTTCAGACCACCTATCGCCACCACCTCAACACCCCTGACCCTGTGGCTGAGGTCAAGGTAGAGAGCTATGAGAGACTCCTTTCTATCATCAAAGTGATCCCTGAGTATCTCGTATGCCCTCTCGGGACTCAGGACCTTCTCACCACCGAAGGGCTCCCCTATCCTCTTAGCGAGTTCAAGGAGTGCCTTTATCTGGAGAGCTTTCACCATCCCCATTCCCTTTATCTTTGTGAGCTCTTCAAGGGGGAGCTTCTCTATCTCCCTCCATCCCCTGTCAAGGATGAGGCGGGATAGGGTGAGGACGTCAACCTCCCTCGTCCCGGAGCCTAAGATGACGGCAAGGAGCTCCTCATCCGATAGATTCTCGGGACCGAGCTTCTTGAGCTTTTCCCTCGGTCTGTGCTCCTCCGGGATATCCCTTATTGACCTGTAGGAGTACCTCATCCTTCTTCCCCGCCGACCTTCTCAACGAGGACCTTCTTTACCTTCCTGCTGTCGCTGGATACAACCTTGAACCTGAAGTTCCCTACCTCAAAGACCTCCCCGCTCTGAGGAATCCTCCCGGCCAAGTAGGATAGGAATCCTCCTACGGTGCTGTAGTTTCCCTCCGGTATCTTAACCCCCGTTATCCTCACGAGCTCGTTGAGCTCAAGCTTTCCATCAACTATCCACCTGTCCTTCGCTATCTCCTTTATAAGCTCCTCCTCTCCCTTGTCTGTGTGGATACTGCCGACTATCTCCCTGAGGATGTCCTCAAGGGTCACTATGCCTATTATCACTCCCCTCTCATCAACCACAACCGCTATGTGTTCCTTGTACTGCTTGAACTCCTCAACCACATCGGGAAGGGGGGTGTACTCGGAGAAGACGAGTATCTTCCTGACGTACTTCTTTATTGGCTCCTCAGGTCTTGCGTTGAGGAGATCGTAGGCGCTCACGTAACCAACTATGTCATCAACCCTGACCCTGTAAACGGGTATCCTTGAGTATCCGCTCTCCTTTATCTTCTCAACAGCCTGGAATACGCTCGCGTTCTCGGATATCATGACTATCTCGTAGAGGGGCTTGACTATCTCTCCAACCCTCCTCTCCTTGAAAGAAAGTATGTTTGAAACTATAAGACCTTCGTACTCTGCGAAGGTCTTCTTCTCCCTGAGGAGCTCTATTATGTCCTCCCTCCTGACGCTCGCGTGGGCTCTGGCAAACCTGCTTGAGACCGCCCTGCTGACGACCCTTGCGAGGGCGAGAAAGGGCTTTAGGGGGAGCCTGAGCTTATCAAGGACGAAAAGGCTCGGTATTATGAGCCTGTTGGCGTAGTGCTGGAAGAAGCTCTTTGGTATTATCTCACCGAAGATTATAGTGAATATCACGAGGCTCTCAGCCAGCAGGACCTCGTAGCCGGATATGGCTGGAACGTATTTTGTGGCGGACATGAGGGCTAAGGTGTAGAGGGTTGCTGCAAAGACGATGCTGATTGTGTAGCCCAGCATCGTGAGGGTTATGTACTCCTCGGGGTTCTCAAGGAAGTGGGCTACGAACCTGTACCTCTTCTTCCTCGCAACAGCCTTAAGAACACCCTTCTCCGCACTCAGAAGGGCTATCTCCGAGCCGGCGAAGAAGCCCTCAAGGGCTATAAAGAAGACAACACCGATGAAGAATCCTATCAGTTCCATGCCAAGACCACTCTATCCTGTCCCGCGTAGTCCTTAAATATAATAACCCTCCTGAAGCCCGCTTCTTCTAAAAGTCCCTTCACAACCTTCCCCTGGTCATGTCCTATCTCCAAGGCCACGAAGCCTCTCTCTCTCAGGTGGTCCCTTGCCTGCAGGGAAAACCTCTCGTAGAACTCGTAGCCTTTCGGACCGCCTATAAGGGAGCTGTATCCCTCCCTCCTGACCTCCTCGGGGAGCTCCTCCCAGGCGTGCTCCGGTATGTAGGGCGGGTTTGAGACGATGAAGTCAAAGCTCCTCCCCTTTACGGGCTCAAACATGTCCCCCTTCAGTATCTCCATCCTGCCGAGGACTCCGTGGAGTCTTGCATTCTCCTCCATGAGCTCTATAGCCTTCTCATTTATCTCAACCACGCTCATCCTCAAAAGGGGTCTTTCCAAGAGCAGGGTTATGGCTATGCATCCCGTCCCCCCTCCTATCTCAAGTCCCTCCTTGGCTTCCTCTTCGGGAATGTTCTCAAGCACCTTCTCCACAAGTATCTCGGTCTCCGGTCTCGGTATGAGGACTTCCTCCTTCACCTTGAAGGTTCTCCCGTAAAAGTCCCACTCTCTCAGGAGATACGCCGTAGGCGTCCCTCTCTTTCTCTTCTCTATCAGCTCCCAGAACTTCTTCTCAACCTCGGGCGGGACCTCACTTTCCAGAAGGAGGGGCAGCTCCGCCGTTCTTACCCTTAGCAGGTGGGCTGCTATCAGCTCCCCGTCCCTTCTCAGGTCCTTGGGCAGGCTTTTCAGGAGCTTCCCTAACCTCATTGCGGATTTCCTTCTCAACTATTGACCCCTTCTCTCCCCTCGGGACTATAGAAAGGAGTATGGCTAAGACCAGGAATATACCGCCGAGCCAGTAGGTAGCCTTCGTCAGGATCGTGTCAACCCCTCCGGCACCGAATATGGACTGTCCCATACCTCCGCCGAAGGCTGCTCCCACATCCCCCCTTCCCTTCTGAAGCAGGGCGAGGATTATAAGGAGGATAGCAACTATTATGAAGAGCGTCAGGAGTGCGTAGTACATAACTTTTTATATTTTACCAGAGCTACGGGCTCTTGACCAGCTTCAGGAACTCCTCCCTCGTCTTCATGTCCTTGAGGAAGACCCCTCTGAGGGCTGAGGTCGTAGTTATATGACCAGGCGAAAGCACCCCCCTCATTGACATGCAGTTGCCTGATATAGCGGTTTTGCCGTTACGCCTCACCATTATGAAGCCTGAGGGAACCGTTACAGAGTAAATGTATCCATCATAGGGTATCTTTTCTGCTGAGGAAACTTTTGAATAAAACTTATTTCTCCCTTTCTTATCTTTTCTCGTTTCAAGCCTGTAATAGACTTTTCCGTTTGTGTAGGTTTTATACACGCTTGCGCTCACACCCATGGTTACAAGCAGAGCTTGTATGTCGTCCATCAATTTTTTTGATTTGCTCACCAGATGCAGTTTCCCGTTGGGCTTTATGTACCCGTCTCCAAAGGCATAATAATTCAGGAACATCTGCTTTAGATTCCTGTCAACAAGGAACAGCTCTTTCGGAAGCCTCTTGTCTTCAGATTTCCCAAGGGGTTCTAAATAATCAACTAAAGCTTTTGAGTTTATGTAGAACTCTACTATCCCTCTCTCTCTCCTTTGCTTAAAGTAATTGAATGGGAGTTCCTTTAAAACTGACTCTATAAGCTCAGCTTTTTGACCTTCTTTTTGAATTATGCGAACTTTGTTCATCCTGTAGGTTTTATTTCTATACACACAACCCTCTGCAAGATAAATGCCTAAAAATTTCACAAAGGTCTTGGCATCCACCTTTATGGTGTTCCTTGTCTTTACAGCTGTTGTACCAAACATAACATGAGTTTTCTCCTCATCTATTTCAAAGAACTCCATACTTTCTCCCTTCATATAACCCGCTTGAGGAATTATAAGCGTTTTATCTATAAGCTTATGGGCGCTGTTTGTCAGCCATACATCTTCTCTTTTAGACTTATAAAAAATCCAATCTGTGGAGTAGAGCATCTTGTGATCGGGAGAGACCATAAGATCTACGGATTTACCTTTGAAGTTTATCATGAACCCCTTAAAGGGGTATCTGTGGTAAAGCAAAGGTTCAACAAAATTTATCTCAAGAGTGACGGGATCAACCTGTGCTACCCCTTCTGTCCCGGTCAGATCCTTAAAAAGCTTCCATCCCTCATCGGTAAGTATTTCTGTATCTTCTGAATAACAGAGGTGTTCCGCTTCCACAACTACCCCGACACCCTTGGGCTTTAGCTCCCTTTCTAAGAAGTCCGCTATCTCCTCGGTGAGCCTCTCCTGAACCTGGGGTCTCAGAGAGAAGGACCTTACAGTCCTCACGAGCTTGGAGAGTCCGCAGATCACTCCATCGGGTATGTAGGCGATGTGAACGCTCCCGAAGAAGGGGAGGAGGTGGTGCTCGCAGAGGGAGTAAAACTTTATGTCCTTCACAAGGACCATCTCGTTGTAGGTACCGAACTCCTCAAAGAGCTTCATATCAAAGCTCCTGAGCTTCTCAAACTCCTCCCACATGCGGGCTACCCT
>NZ_JBWONM010000216.1:0-2021 GCF_056450045.1 Hydrogenivirga sp. | reverse complement strand
GGGTCTTCCATCGGTCCATCCTGTAACTTCAGCCTCAAGCTCAACAAAGCCTATGCCTACGCCTTTGCTCTCTTTGACTTAAACTATAAGCCCATAGCCGTCTTCATTTACAACAATGAAAAGGCTCTGAAGTTCTCCGGGGATGTTTACATAAGTGCGATCGTAAAGAATACCAACAGCGTTGAGATCTCTGTTGACAACCCCGACAACGTCCAGATTGCCAGTGCAGACATACCCGATCCCACAGACCCGAACAATGCAGGCACCTATGACAGGAACGGTGACACGACTCCGGACATAATGGAGGACCACGATGGGAACAACACCCCCGACTGTATGGAGGACAAGAACGGAAACGGGCATCCCGACTCTCTTGAGGACTGGGACAGCAACGGCATACCCGAGGGCTTTGAGGATGAGAACGGAGACAGCATCCCTGACCACGTTGAGGACAGCGACCACAACGGGCGTCCCGAATACCACGACTGCAATAAAGATGGAAGGTGGGAAGACGAACAGAATGAAGGGTATGAAGGCGAAGAAGGGTATGAATGCCCCTCACAGGGCGGTGGAAACACGGGCGGCGGTAATACCGGGGGAGGAAACACGGGCGGTGGAGGTTCAACAACCGTGAGCTTCAGCGCTGATGTTCTTCCGATCCTTAACAACAGCTGTGCAGGGTGTCATGGAAACAACGGTAATTTCCATCTCAGCACTGCAACCGATAAATACGCGGAGGTAATGAAGTTCGTTGATACCGCCAATCCTTCCAACTCAAGGCTCCTTCTGAAGGCAACCAACACTATCTCCCACGGAGGAGGGCAGGTCTTTTCAACAACCTCCACCGAGTACCAGACCATACTCCGGTGGATACAAAGCGGTGCACCCAACAACTGAGGGAGGTAAGTAGGATGAAAAGGCTTCTTCCCCTCGCCTTCATGCCCCTCCTTCTTCTCTCCTGCGGTGGGGGTCTGGGAGAGCTGGAAGGAGAAGGGGATGATGATGGTCCTGTCCACTTTCAGGGAGTGTCCTGCGGGAACTGTCACAGCTTCTCGGGCGGGACGGTGTTCAGAGAACTGAATGCCCCTGACAAGGACGCTTCTAAGGCAGCGGGAGGATACAGGGTAAAGCTCTACTTTGCCAACGGCGGAGTTTATACCGCAAGCTACGGAAGAGGGACGGGCAACTTCATCGTTCCCAAGGGTAAACTTCAGGACTGGTTCAGGGCGGTGGTGATAGATTCCAAGGGCAACGAAGTGAACAGCTCCATAAAGAATTCCTACTCCCACTCTCCCGACAGGTTTGAGTGCAACTCCTGCCACACCCAAAATGGCGCAGGCGGCGCCCCGGGGAGGATAGTCAGCTACGACTACTACGGAGGTAATTAAGATGGAGGTTACACTCGTCGGTGCCTTCACGGCGGGGCTTCTGAGCTTCTTAGCTCCCTGTGTTCTCCCCATAGTCCCCGGGTACCTCTCCTACATAACAGGTGTCAGCGCTCAGGAGGAAAGGCCAGAGCTCCGCAAAACCCTCCTTCCCGTGCTTTTCTTCGTCCTGGGCTTTTCTACCGTCTTCATAGCTCTCGGGGCTGGAGCCTCCTTTGTGGGACAGTTCCTTGCGGACAACAGGGAGCTGATAGCCAAGATAGGGGGCGGGGTCATAGTCTTCTTCGGACTGCACTTTTCCAACCTTCTCATAAGGCAGGACTTTCTGAGGCTCTTTTCCTGCTTCGGTCTTGTCGCTGTGGCAATCTACTCCTTCGGGGTTCTTGAGCTTGACACCTTCAAAGCCATAGTGGGTGTCTGGGCAACAGTTACAGCCCTCTACCTCCTTAACGTTCACATGCTCCTCGACAGGCAGATGAGGAAGCAGGGAGGCTCAAAGGTCGGCACCGTCGGTTCCTTCCTCGTGGGGCTTACCTTCGGGGCGGGCTGGAGTCCCTGCATAGGTCCGGTTCTCGGCTCAATACTCCTCATAGCAAGTCAGCAGGATTCGGTCCTTGAGGGTGTAAAGCTTCTCTC
>NZ_JBWONM010000215.1:0-3606 GCF_056450045.1 Hydrogenivirga sp. | reverse complement strand
ACCTCCACGGGGACGGGTTTTTGGGCGAGGAGCTCTCCGAGCTCGTCCTCCCTCAGCCTGTATATGTACCTCCTCACAGGACCTCCCTCAGGAAGTCAAGGAGTGCCTTGTTGAAGGCTTCGGGGTTCTCAAAGGGCGGGAGGTGGGCTGAGTTCTCCAGCTCAAGGAACTTCGCACCTCTTATCCCCTCAGCTATCTTCCTGACAACCTCGGGAGGTGTTACCCTCTCGTCATCCTTTCCGGCAACCACGAGGGTTGGGACATCTATGCTCGTAAGTAGGTCTGTGTTGTCCCTCCTCTCCGCTAAGGCTCTCAGCGTCTTGATAACCCCTTCGGGTGTTGCCCTCTCCATCATACAGCGTAGCTGTCTCATCTTATCGGGGTCCGCCTTAGTTGCGGGGGAGGTCTGGTTCTCAAGCATGGCGTCCACAAGGAAGGAGGTTCCCTCCTCCTTCACCCTTCCTATGATGTGGTAGCGCGCCTTCCTTCCCTCCTCGCTGTCCGCCTCAGCCCTCGTTGCCACGAAGACGAACGCCTGAACGATATCCCTGTAGCGCCTCCACAGGTCAAACATTATGTAACCGCCCATGCTGTCCCCCACGGGAATCAGCCTCTTAACGCCGAAGGCGTTTATCCTTGAAACAACAAAGTCTGTGAGGACTTCAACGCTGAGCTCTCCGGGATAAGGGGGCTCATCTCCGAAGCCGGGGTAATCAAGGGCTATGTAGGGTATCCTCTCCTCCTCCAGCGCTCTGAACTGATGGGTGAACATATCCTTGCTGAGCGGGAAGGCGTGAAGGAAGAGGACTGCGGTGGGAATATGGGCTTTCATCTCAAACCTCCTTTGCCAAGAGCCTCTCTATAAAGGGGAGATCCTCCCTGTAGGTTAGCTTGACGTTCCAGTAAGAGCCCATGACAACGCCTACCTTGTAGCCATACCTCTCCAGAAGACTCGCATCGTCCGTTCCGTAGAAGCCTTCGTTCCTCGCCCTGAAATGACACTCTATCAGAACCTTCCTTTTGAAAGCCTGAGGTGTCTGGGCGAGCCATATGTGGGACCTGTCTATGGTTCTGAGGACGGTCTCGGAGGAGACCTCCTTGAGGGTATCCCTTGAGGGCACAGCCACTATCTTTCCGTCGTAGTCCCCGAGGTTCGCAACCTCCCTGAACATCTCCTCACTCGCAAGGGGTCTCGCTGAGTCGTGAACCACCACAATATCAGCCTCTGTCTCAAGGATCCCGTTCAGAACTGAGTCCTGCCTCTCCTTACCTCCCTCAACCTTCTTTACTCCCGGAGGAACCTGAACTCTGTGAAGGACATCCTTTGGCAGGACGAGGATAACCTCCTCAAAGAGCTTGAGGGCTTTTTCAACAGAGTACATGAAGAGGGGCTTGCCGTGAATTTCAACGAACTGCTTCCTCAAGCCGAGCCTTTTGCCTTCACCCGCTGCAAGTACCACGCAGGCGCTACTCATACCTCCTCTCTCATGCGTTCAATACGTGTTTTTATAAGCTCCTGAGGGAGCTCCTCCTCGCTCACTATCTTCAGCTCCTGACCTGCCTCAAAGACGTAGGCTGCGAGTCTCAAACCCTTCACATCAGCCTCAAGTGCCTCCCTCGTCGTCCTGTCAAGGAACTTCTTCACGCTCTCCCTGTCCTCAAGGATGAGTTCCTGCTCGGAGACCTCTATATCTTCCTCCTCGTACTCCTCTTCCTGAGGAACGAAGACGACGTAAACGACAGCCTCCTCTGGGAAGTCGGGGTCATCTATCATAAGCTTAAAGAGCCTTTCAACCCTCTGTCTCATCTGGTGCCTTACGCTCATCTCAAACCTCCTTCAGCTTAAATCAAATATAACAGTCTTTATCTCAGTGTAGTCCTCAACGGCGAACTTGGGACCTTCCCTTCCTATGCCGGAGTTCTTTACGCCCCCGTAGGGCTGGTGGTCAACCCTGAAGGTGGGTCCCTCGTTTATGAGCACTCCTCCGACCTCAGCCCTTTTAATAAACTCCCAGGCTACCCTCAGGTCCTGGGTAAACACACCGAGCTGGAGTCCATACTCCGAGTCGTTGACGAGCTCTATCGCCTCCTCAATTTCACTGTAAGGGTCAACGACCACAACCGGAGCAAAAGCCTCCTCCTTGAAGAGCTTCGTGTCGGTAGGCACGAGGGAGATTATCGTGGGCTCAAAGAGGGCTGTCCTCTCCTTCAGGGGAGCTCCTCCCGTCTCTACCCTTGCTCCCTTCTGAACAGCCTCATCTATCCACTCCCTTATCCTCATCACGTCCCCTTCGGTTATCAGGGGTCCAACGTCGGTGTTCTCGTCCATTGGGTCTCCCACCCGAAGGGTCCTTACCTTCTCCCTGAGCCTCCCGATGAAATCATCAAAGACGTCCTCGTGAACGAAAACCCGCTGAACCGAGATGCAGACCTGCCCCGCTATGGCGTATCCGCCCGCTATCGCTCTCTGGACAGCCTTATCAAGGTCCCCGTCTTTGTGAACCACTATGGCTGAGTTGGAGCCGAGCTCAAGGACGACCCTCTTTATCCCCGTCTGCCTCGTTATTATCTCCCCGACCTTCTTGCTTCCGGTAAAGGACACCACCCTCACGTCGGGGTGGGTGGTCATAGCCTTGCCCACATCACCGTAGCCGGGTATGACCGAGAGAGCCTTTGGAGGGAGACCAGCTTCCAGGAGAACCTCCGCAAGCATAAGAGGTGTTAGGGGTGTTCTTTCGGAGGGCTTGAGTATAACGGCGTTTCCGCAGGCTAAGGCGGGAGCTACCTTGTGCATTGAAAGATTCAGGGGGAAGTTGAAGGGTGTTATAGCTGAGACGATACCGACCGGGACCCTTATGTAAAAGCCTACTTTTCCAACGCCGTTGGGATGGGCATCAACAGGGAAGGTTTCACCGTTCAGGCGCTTTGACTCCTCTGCTGAGAAGATCAGGGTCTGGATAGCTCTCTGGACCTCCGTTCTCGCCTCCCTTATCGTCTTTCCCACCTCATAGACGAGGGTTCGGGCGAACTCCTCAGCCCTATCCTCTATTATCCGGGCAGCCCTCATGAGTATCTCGTACCTCTGGTAGGCGGTGAGAGAAGATATCTCCCTAAAGCCCTCCTTTGCAGCTTCAACCGCCCTCAAGACGTCCTCTTCCGTTCCCTGGGGTACCCTTCCAACCACTTCTCCTGTGTAGGGATACACGACCTCTATCTTCTGGGGAGAATCCTTCCACTCTCCTCCAACGAGCATCCTCTTCTCTATCATGGGAGCACCTCCAGGATATTATGATAATTCAGAGACCGAGCCTTATCCTGACTCCCATCCAGACAGCTATAAAGCCGAGGAGGAGGTTAAGAAGACCGAGCCACCTCGCCCAGTGTCTGTGCCTTTCGGAGTAGAGGGCTTTCTTACCAGCCCAGAGGTCGTGAACGAGGGAGACGATGAGTATGAGGATAAAGACCCCGAGCTTCTCAAGGATTGACCTCTTGGAGAGTCCGCCGTGGAGGAGGTAGGCGTTGCCCAAGCCCGTTATGAGGAGGAGGGACAGGGTTATCATCGTTCCGTAGAGGCTGAACCTCCTACCGACTTCCTGAAAGGCTTCG
>NZ_JBWONM010000214.1:0-4054 GCF_056450045.1 Hydrogenivirga sp. | reverse complement strand
GAGCTACAAGGTAAACACCCGTTTCCTGAAGGGTGCACTCCTCTCCTCCGGGCTCTTCCTGACGGGGCTTCTGACCTTCTCGGTGTTCTCCATAGTTGAGAACAGGTCCCTTAAAAACGAGCTTGCGGAGCTTAAGAGTGAAAGGGACAGCCTACAGACCCTCCTCGCAAAGGAGCAGGAGAGAAACAGCTACCTTCAGCAGTTCAAAGAGAAGGTAAAGGTGCTGGAAGGGAAGCTCGTCACGATAGACAAGTTCCTCAGGAGGAAGGGGATAAGAAGGGTGCCCAGCGGTGTCGGAGGTGGTGCCAAGAGGGTTGATATACTTGACGTTGAGTACGTTGACTTCCTTCACAAGGAAGCGGACAAGTTCCGCAAGTACCTGAGCAGGATACCCCTTGGACCTCCCGTATGGGGGAGGATAACATCAGGGTACGGCTACAGGATAGACCCCTTCACTGGAAAGTATGAGTTCCATGACGGCGTTGATATAAAGGCTCCCTACGGTACCAGGGTTAGGGCGACCGCCGACGGGAAAGTCATCTACGCTGGGTGGAAGTCTGGTTACGGCAAGGTGGTGATACTCAGGCACGCATACGGCTTCAGGACTATGTATGCTCACCTTTCAAGGATAAAGGTCAGAGCCGGTCAGTGGGTCAAGTCGGGAGATGTTGTGGGCTACGTGGGCTCCACAGGAAGGTCAACGGGTCCCCACGTTCACTACGAGGTGTGGAGGTACTCAAAGCGTGAGAACCCAATAAAATACATGTATGTGAGGTGGTGATATGTTTGGAGGAAAGAAGAAGAGCATAGAGGAGCTTGAAGCAGGAGATGTTAACACCCTGATAGGTGAAGGCTGCTTCTTTGAGGGTAACCTGAACCTCTCAACCGCCACGAGGATAGACGGAAGGGTCAAGGGAAACATCCACAGTGAGGGGATGCTCATAATAGGCGAGTCGGGAAGCGTTGAGGGCGATATAAACTGCAGCGAGGTTCTTATACACGGGACGGTAAGGGGCAACGTCACTGCCCGCAGGATTGAGCTCAGGAGAGGGGCGAGCCTGAGCGGTGATGTGAGAACTGACATCTTCACAATAGAAGAGGGTGCTCTCTACAACGGGCACTGCTCAATGGGTGGCTCTCCAGTCCCGGAGACGGAAGGTGTCAGCGTTCCCGATTGATGAGCTCTTTTGCCTTCACGAGCTCGGTTATGAGCTCGTTCACCGGTGTGTTTACACCGCATCTCCTTCCCAGCTCGGCTATAGCTCCGTTGAGGGAGTCTATCTCCGTTCTACCCCTCTTTATATCTCTCAGCATTGAGGGGTAGTGGGCTGAGGTCGGTGGTATGAGCTTTTCGTAAAAGACCTTCCTGTAGTCCTCTGGCTTTTTCCAGAAGGTCTCAATACCCGCGCAGCGGGTCACTTCAAAAACCTCATCAATTATCCTGTCCATGAGCTTCCTCGTGTGGGGATTCCCGGCAAGGGTTCCGTAGTTTACCTCAAGCAGAGCTCCGAGAGGGTTCAGGGCGCAGTTGTAAATTATCTTGTCCCACAGGTACTTGTAAACTTCCCTCTCGTAGCGGGTAGGTATCCCAGCCTCGGTGAAGGTTCGGGCAAGCTCTCTTAACCTTTCCTCTGAGAGCTTCCCGGAGGGGTCTCCTATCACGACGTCGTCGGCAGAGACTGTTATCCTTATGTGCCCGGGAGAGATGAGCTCTGAGCCGAATATAACCCTTGCGAGGATGACCTTCCCCTCTCCATAAAGGCTGACAGCCTTCTCGTAGTTCCCGTAGCCGTTCTGGGCTATCATCAGTAGGGTGTTCTCTCCCACAACTCCCCTCACGCTCCTGAGGGCTTCCTCCGTATCGTAGGACTTGACCGATATGATTATCAGTTCGGGCGTAAAGGGCAGCTCTCCGGGACTTTCAACGGTTCTCACGGGCACTTCAAACTCCCCCCATATACCCTCAACCCTTATGCTTTCAATTCTTCTTCCCCTCTTGGTAAGACCGAAGGCGTCGTGTCCAGCCCTGCTGAGGAAGGCAAGGTAAGCACTGCCTATAGCTCCGACACCCACAACGAGGACCTTCATATCAATCGCTCCTTATCACCATCCAGAAGCTCTCAGCCCACACTCCCCTCTTCCTATCCCAGCACTTGACACCTATCCTGTTCCACCTCCTCTTTAGCTCGGGTAGGTCTTTCCTGAGGACTAAGTCGCCCTCCTTGGGGACAGCCTTCCAGCCGAGCTCGGTTATGTAGATACGGCACCTGTCGTAGCTGTGAGGGAAGAGGAGCTCAGCTCCTACAGCCTGTGGTGGATTTTCCTCAAGGAAGCCGTAGCCGGGTATGAGCCTTTTGAGGGGAAGGGGCTCCCTGCGGAGCTTCTTTTTGAAGTTCTCCATTCTGCTCCAGCTCCCGACTATAGCCTGCCTCGGGATCCTGTAGAGCTCTGTGTAAACACCCACGTTGCCCGGGTCCTGGGTGAAGACCGCCTCGTATCCTCTATCCCTCAGTACCCTGAGTATCTGCCTGTTGTAGTAACCGAAGGGGAGGGCGTAGAACCTCGGTTTCCTGCCAAAGAGCCTCTCAAACCTCCTCTCGCTCCTCTCAAGGTCCCTTACAAAGGCACCCGGGTCCTTCATCAAGCCGAAGGCTCTGTGGGAGTAAGAATGGTTCTCAAACTCAACCTTTCCATACTCCTTCATCTCCTCTATATCCTCATAGGTCAAGAAGTCGGGATACCTACCTACAGCCTCCATGTAGAGGAAAACGGTGAAGGGGAAGCCGAACCTCCGGAGTATCCTGAAGGCTTCCATGGTTGAGCGGTAGCCATCGTCTATGGTAATTACCACCGTTCTTTCGGGTATATCCCTTCCCTTTTTCAGGTAGCTTACGAGCTCGCTCAGGGGTATAACGTTGTAGCCTTCCTCCTTCAGGTATCTCATCTGTGCTTCAAAATCCTCAAGGCTCACCGAAGTGGTAGGATGCCTCTCATCCCCGAACCTGTGGTAGAGCAGTATGGTTGCGTGCCCTGCAAAGAGCTCAGTAGATATAAGAAGGGTCAAGAACGCAAAGGTCAAAACGCCTGAGGTTGTTCCTCTCAATGATTCTCTTAACCTTCTCCACATAGCGCCTCCTCTCTATGGAGTATAAGCTCAAGAACTCCGAGAGCTTGAGGGGGTCGTAACCCTTCAACCTCCCCTCCCTGAACTTCCTGTAAGCCCAGCCAACGTTCACGTTAAATATGTAATCCCTCACCGAGTCAAGGATTGAGCTGTACCTTCTAAGGAGAGCCCTGCCCCCTTCAGCCTCTATCACATTGTCGTCCCTCCTGAAAGCCCACACGCCGAACAGGTTGTTTCCCTCAACGAAGAAGCGGGAAGTCCCCCAGCCGCTCTCAAGGGCAGCCTGGGCTATCACAAGGCTTGGGGGAACTGGATGAGCCTTGAGCACAGCGTCCTCTATCGTGTCAGACCTACACCTCCTGAGGATGCTCTCAACGAACCTCACCTCCTCCCTGCTCAGCTTGTATCTCCTCCTCAGCTTTTCAAGGACACGCACAAGGTTCTCCCTCATAGCCCTGACCTCATAGTTGACGATGAGAACAGAGGGGAGAACAAGGTCTATGAACCTCCTCTTCCTCTCGGCGGGAGGAAGATTGGCGAGGGAAACCACCTTGGTGTAGGTAACGGGAAGTACAGAGTCACACTTCACCGGAAGTATATCATCGGGAGAGAGCAGGACCCTGTAGATGACCTTCACCTTGGGCAGGTCAATGACCGTCAGCTGGGAAGAGAGGACCTTCTTAACATCGCCCGCCGGGGGCAGGAATTTCAGGCACAGGGATAGGACCGTACCCGCAAGGAGGACAAAGATTAGGGAGGAGAACCTTTTCATGCCTTTATAATTTTATTAGATGATTCTCAGCGACAGGAGCATTAAGGAGCTGATTGAGAGGGGAGAGCTTATAGTTGAGCCCCTGTCTCCCTCTCAGGTTCAGTGCTCATCCCTTGACCTGAGGCTGGGGAAGGAGTTCGCCAGGTACGTGGGCTCCG
>NZ_JBWONM010000213.1:0-4218 GCF_056450045.1 Hydrogenivirga sp. | reverse complement strand
TTAGTATAACTTGACTGAGGGAGGGAATTGGCGGATAATTTTTAAGGTCAAGGCGCGTAGCTCAGTTGGGAGAGCGCTGGCCCGACACGCCAGAGGTCAGGGGTTCGAGTCCCCTCGCGCCTACCATCTTGTTATGAGAAGAGGAGAGGTCTTCAGGGAAACCAAGGAAACTAGGATAAGTGTATCTTTAAACCTTGACGGCACGGGTTCATACAGGGTTTCAACTCCTGTGGGCTTCTTAACCCACATGCTTGAGAGCTTTGCCCGCCACGGTAGGTTTGACCTTGAGGTCTCTGCTGAGGGCGATGTCCACGTTTCCCATCACCATACCGTTGAGGACTGTGGTATCGTCCTCGGTCAGGCTTTCAGAGAAGCCCTCGGGGACATGAAGGGGATTAGGAGGTTCGGCGATTCGGTCGTCCCGATGGATGAAGCCCTCGTCCTCTCGGCGGTTGACTTCTCTGGAAGGGGACTCCTTTACTACGAGGACCTCGGGCTCAGAGGTAAGATAACGGACTTTGACTTTGAGCTCATATGGGAGTTCTTCAAGGGCTTTGCTTTGGAAAGTAGGAGCACCCTTCACATCAGGGTTCTACAGGGTAATATACTGCACCACGTCGCTGAAGCTTGCTTCAAGTCCTTCGCCCTGACACTCAGGGAGGCTGTATCCATAGTAGGGGGCGATGTCCCTTCAACTAAGGGAACCCTCTAACTCCCTCGCCTTCTCAAGAACGCTTTTGAAGGGTTGAGGGTCCTCTATCTCAAATACAACCCAATTACCCTTGGTTGGGTGATAAAAGCCGAGTCTGTAAGCAACGAGCATATTGCACTCACTTAGTAAGGTAAGGAGCTGTGGAGGCGCGGAGCTCCTCTTAAAACCGTAGGTGGTGTCGCCGACTATGGGATGCCCGAGGGATGAGAGGTGCACCCTTATCTGGTGGGTCCTCCCAGTGTATATCTTCACCTTCAGCAGGGACATGTCTAACCTTTTAAACTCCTCCAGAACCCAGAACTCTGTCTTTGCCGGTCTTGGAGTCTTTGTCCTGACGGAGAACCTCTTCCTATCAACGGGGTGCCTCCCTATGGGGAGCTCTATGAGTCCGTGCCTTTGGCGGGGAATGCCCTTGACCAGAGCCCTGTAAAGCTTTTCTGTCTTTCTCGTCGCAAACTGCTGGACGAGACTCCTGTGGGCTCTGTCGTTCTTTGCCACGACCATTAGACCTGCGGTTTCCTTGTCAAGCCTGTGAACTATTCCAGGTCTATCAACTCCGCCCGTTGATGAGAGCTTTCCTATGTGGTGGAGGAGGGCGTTCACGAGGGTTCCGGAGCTGTAGCCGGGGGAGGGGTGGACCACAAGTCCGCAGGGTTTTATAAGAACTACTATGTCCTCGTCCTCATAAACTATGTCAAGGGGTATATCCTCCGCCTTCAGCTCAAGGGGTTCGGGCTCGGGCAGGTGAAGTACCACCTCCTCACCCTCCCTGACCCTGTAGGAAGGCTTCCTGCTCCTTCCTCCAACGAGGACAAGACCCTCCTCTATGAGCTTCTTTATGTAGCTCCTTGATAGCTCCGGGTAGGCTTTTACAAGGAAGTTGTCAAGACGTTCTCCCGCCCTCTCTTCGGAGACGGTAAACTCAAGACTTTGAACTATCCTCTTCATCCAACCTTATTACTATCCTCACCTCCTTAGGCTCTTCCTCAAGGTTCAGGCTCTTGATAAAGCCCAGAACCGTTCCCTTAAGCGCTCTCATAGGAAAGTCCTTGAGTCGGACCCTCTTCCCGTTGATCTCCAAAAGTATGGACCCGTTCATACCTATTGATTTTAAAATAAAGCCCTATGGGAGTTCTTGTGAGGGTATTCCTAAGGGAAGATGAGGAGATAGAAGGTAGTCCAGTTTATGAGAAGGTTGTAGAGCTTCTGAGGGAAGAGGGGGTTCCGACCGCAGTGGTTCTGAGGGCTATCCTCGGTTATGGGACTACGGGGGAGTACCACTACGAGGGCATTGAGGCTCTTTCCTACGGGCTCCCGGTCGTTGTAGAGTTCGTGACTCAAGAGGAGAGGGTTGAGTACCTCGTTGATAGGATAGGTGAGTACGTGAAGAAAGGGCTTATAAGCTTAGAGGAGGCAAAGGTATGGGGCTGATAATCGCCATCGCCCTCGGGGGTTCTGCGGGCTCCGTTCTCAGATTCCTCCTCTCCAAGCTCCTGCAGACTAAGTCTGGTATAGATTTCCCCATCGGAACGTTGATGGTTAACGTTCTGGGTGCCTTCCTTATAGGCTTCGCCTTCTCTTACCTCGTTGAGAGGTTAGCCCTCTCTCCTGAGTGGAGGGCTATGGTCATAACGGGCTTTCTCGGAGGCTTTACCACCTTTTCAACCTTCTCCTACGAGAGCTTCAACCTCCTTATGGATGGCGAGACCGCAAAGTTCCTCGGCTACGTGCTGGGAACAAACGTAGTGGGTATATCAATGACCCTTCTGGGCTACAACTTGGGGAGGCTGGTATGAAGTGCAGGGAGGCGGTCCTCGTTCGCATATTCATAAAGGAGGGTGAAAGGAGGGAAGGGAAGCCTCTTTACAAGTTCATAACGGAGCTTTGCAGAGAGAGGGGGGTTGCGGGGGTTACAGTCTTCAGGGGAATACTTGGATACGGCAAGACCGGTGAAATACACAGCCAGAGGCTTCTGGGAATATCCCACGACCTGCCCGTGGTTGTGGAGATTATAGACTGTGAGGAGAAGATAGAGGAGGTTCTCCCTGAGATATCCCGCCTTGTTGAGGGCGGGCTGATAACCTTGGAGAAGGTCAGGGTAATAAGATACAATTGAGTTATGGACGGCGATGCCTTCCTCTTCATGATGCTTTCCTGGGGCTTCATATTGGGTCTGAACATATTCTGCTTTACGCTTCTCTTCAGCAGGGGCGAGCCTCCAAAGCCAGTGCCCGCTGAGAAACCCGCGAGGGAGATCGCGGAGGAAGAGGAGGAAGAGATAACTTAGGCGGGGGGCTTTAGGTAGAGGGGCTCTATCTCAAAGATGTTTTCCCCCTCCGGTCTTTTGCTTAAAAACTCATAGGCATACAGCCCTCCGTAAGCTGAGAAGGGAAAGAAGGGATGGAAGAACTGTCTATCACCTATCCTATCCTGTGAGAAGGACTCAAGGCTTATCCCCAGACCCCTGAGCTCCTCACCCCTGTATATCTTCACCTCAGAGCACTCATCCCCCTCAAATACTCTGTAAAAGAGGTTTGTACTCACCTTGAGGAAGGGAAGCCTCCTTCCCTCGGCACAGCTGAACCTGCCCAAGAGGTATAGGTTCTCGTAGGAAACTATGGGCTTTTTCAGAAGGTATGCGGTCGTCTTCATGAAGGTCACACCTATCCTTACCGAGGTTAGATAGCCAACACCTACCGAGACAGCGAAGGCGTCAAAGTCCTCGGGCTTTATGCAGAGCTCTGAGAGGACCTTCGGTAGGTTCTCTAAGGTCTTCTTCTCCGAGTCAAGATAGTGGAGGAGCTTCAGCCTTCCATCTTCTACTATGGATAGGTTGAAGAAGGAGAAGGAGGTATCAAGGGAGAGTATCCTCATGCCATAGGTATCTTCTCGTAGTGTCTGAATACCTGCTCCCAGGCGTAGGAGACCCTAAGAAGAGTGGCCTCGTCCCAGGGCTTTCCTATGAGCTGTCCTCCCACAGGGAGCTCATCTACCCATCCTATCGGCACCGATATGCCCGGCAGTCCCGCAAGGTTCACGGGCACCGTGAGAACGTCGGAAAGGTACATCTTTATGGGGTCCTCAAGCCGCTCCCCCAGCTTGAAGGGGAGGGTGGGGGTTGTCGGGCTCGCTATCAGGTCAACCTCCTTGAAGGCTTTCATGAAGTCCTCGTATATAAGCCTCCTGACCTTCTGAGCCTTCAGGTAGTAGGCATCGTAGTATCCAGCCGAGAGGGCAAAGGTTCCGAGCATTATCCTCCTCTTTACCTCAGGACCAAAGCCTTCGTCCCGCGTCTTTGAGTACATCTCAAGAAGGTTGTTGTAGTCTTTGGTTCTGTACCCGTAGCGAACGCCGTCGTAGCGTGCTAAGTTGGAGGAAGCCTCCGAAGGAGCAACTATGTAATAGGCTGGTATAGCGTACTTAACGTGGGGAAGGGATACATCAACAACATCGCACCCAAGACCCTCAAGCTCCTTTACGAATTTATTAAAGCTCTCCCTGACCTC
>NZ_JBWONM010000212.1:0-4371 GCF_056450045.1 Hydrogenivirga sp. | reverse complement strand
ACCGAGTGGAGGGAAACGGGGATCTACGGCGTCTGGATAGGCGTTATGTACGACAGGGACAGAAAGCCCGTCCTTGAAACGATAGAGATAACTGACTTTCCCCGTCTTGCAGCCTCCCAGAGAGAGGATATAGAGGAGTCCATAAAGGTCCTTGAAGAGAGGCTCAAGGAGGTGGTCAAGCGTGCCCAGAGTGAGGGTGCTGAACCTGAATAACATCGCATTTGAAGGCATAGAGAACCAGAGCATAATGGAGATACTTTACAGGTACGGCTACGAGATTGACAGCGCCTGCGGAGGACACGGACAGTGTTCTTCCTGCCGGGTGATAATCCTTGAAGGGATGGAGAACCTCTACCCACCCACCTTTGAAGAGGAGGAGGCTATAGATGAGTTCGGTCTATCGGAGAGGGAGAGGCTCTCCTGTCAGGCAAAGCTCAACGGAAGGGGAGATGTGGTCATATACCTCCCCTGAACTTCGTTATTTCCCTAAGATACCTCAGAGCTGTTAGGTCGGCTGCCTTTGAAAGGCTCAGGAGTCTGAAGCCCCCGAGTAAGTTAGCCCTCCTAACCTCACCTATAGGATAGCCCATGTCCTCAAGCCTTTCCTTGAGAAGGGATACAATGGGGTCGGGGAGGTTAAGGCCCACCTCCAGCAGGTAGCCCTCCTCAAGGATGTCCCTGTATCTCTCTTCTTCCGTGGCTATGTGGGAGAGAACTATGTCCTCAATCTCCTTTGTTATCTTCTCCTGCCTAAGCTTATTCATAAGTCGCTGGTACTCAAGGAGCCTCCTGTCAATGTTCTCCTTTATGCGGGTTACGGTTCTGTATCTGGCGAAGTTCAGAGAGGTGAAGTGCTCAAGGAAGACCTCCCTCATGAAAAAGTCAAGGTAAAGCTCCAGAAGTTCCTCAATCAGCCTGTCTTCATCACCTTCAACGTTCAGGATTGTGGTCGGTGAGTACCTCTTCCTCACATCCGCAGGGAGAAAGCGAACCACTATCGGTCTGAACTTACCCCTCTCAACCACCGCGAGGGGCTTTGCCCTCAGAACCTCCTCAAACCTTGTGTAGAAGAAGGGGCTCTCGGCGGGAAGCTCCTCAACAGCCCTCTCTTCGGTGGGTTCAATCGCCCTGCCCCTGCCAACCTCCGGTCTCTGGAACACCACGTAGGTGGCATCGCTAACCCTCCTTATGTACCTGTCAACGAGCTCCTCCCTTATCTCCTCAACCCTGTTCCAGTCAATGTCCTTTGTGAGTATGTTTTCGTAAATCACCGCTCCGAGGGAGCGGTACTTTGAGAGGGCTCCCCTCCCTCCGGCTATAAATAGGCTCACCCTTCTGTCCCTCTTAGCTTCAAGGACCGCATCAATGGCTCTTATGGTTCTGAGGATGAAGTCCCCCACGTATCCCCTGTCGCTTGTCAGGACGAGAACGTCTATGGACCTCTCATCCCTCATCTCTAAGAGCTCCGTTCTAACGCCAGAGTAAAGGGAGTAGAGGTGTTCCAGAACCTCCTGAAGCCTCAGGAAGTAGGGCATTGTGGCTCCAACCTGGGAGCTGAGCCTCTTGTACCTGTTGACAGCTATAGCACCCCAGACGTTGAGGGTGCTCCTCAGAGCCTGGAGGGTAGTTATCTTCTTTCTTATATCCACTACGGGTTAAGGCGCTCAAGAAGGCGGGCGAGCTTCCTCAGGGCTTTCCCCCGGTGGGATATGGAGTCCTTCTCTTCGGGACTGAGCTGAGCCATCGTCCTGTCGTAGCCTTCGGGGATAAACACGGGGTCGTAGCCAAATCCCCCTTCCCCTCGCGGGGACTCCGCTATCCTTCCCCTGCACTCTCCACAGCTGAAGAGCCCGTATTCTCCCAAGTGAAGGACAACGCACGCCACGAACTTCGCCTCCCTGTCTTCTCTGCCCTCAAGGAGTCTAAGGAGTTTCCTTATGTTAGCCTCATCGGGGGAGAGCTTTGGCTCTTCTCTGCCTCCATATTCTATGGCGTAAAACCTGCTTGAGTATATTCCCGGATAGCCTCTCAGGGACTCAACCACGAGCCCGGAGTCATCGGCTATGGCTGGGACTCCAAACCTACTGTGGTACGCCTGAGCCTTTTTGCAGGCATTCTCAAGGAAGCTATCTCCTTTCTCCTCAACCTCAAGCTTTTCAGGAGGAGCTACCACTTCGTAGCCGAGGGGCGCGAGTATTCTCTCAATCTCCCTGAGCTTTCCCCGGTTGGTGGTCGCAGCTATAACCTTCATCTCTTCCAGAGGCTCTTTATCTTTGCCCAGAAGCCAACCTCCTCGTAGAGGGCGGGCTTCTCCTCGTAGGTGAAGCGGTCAAGGAAGTCATCAAGGAGTATGAAGCGGTCGCAGGTCTTTCTGAGGTTGTAGGAGCTTGTCTTTTTAAAGGTTGCGTTCTCAACCCTCTTTCCTATCCTCTGGATCTCCTCAACGGTGTAGAGGAAGTCGCTGTCCCCGCTGACAAGGACTGCGGTGTCGTAGGCGTTCTGGTAGGCTAAGGAGAGCATATCGGTGGCGAGCATTATATCAACTTCCTTCTCTATGAACTCCCCAGAGGGGAGCTTCCTGAGCTTTGCAAGCTTCACCTTAACTCCTGACAGGGCGAGCTCATCCAAGAACCTCTTCTGCCTGACCAGGCTCTCCCACTCGGGTGTTCCCTTCCTGACATCCCTGTCCTGAGGAACAGCGGTGTAGAAGTAAGTCCTCACGAGCCTCCTGCTCTCTCTCAGGAACTCAACGAGTCGCCCATAATCTATCTTTATCTTCAGATACCTTATTCCGTGAAAAAGGTTTGAGCCGTCTATAAAGATCATCAACCTCTCTTCGTTCATAGGCTGAATCTCAGGAAGGCGGCAAGCCCATCTATCCTCCTCTGAAGCTCAGGGCTGACTATTACCTCCACGGTAGCCCTCTGGTCAAGGGCTTCCTCTATAACCTCGTCAACGATGTCCTCAATCTCTAAGGCTTTCTCCTCGGGAAGGGGGCACTCGGGCTTGAGGAAGACGAGATGGCTCTCGGGACAAAGGTATCCGGGCTTCTCAAAGTCTTCTGGTATGAGCACGGTCTTAACGTTACCCAAGGAGAGCATCTCAAGGACTTTCGTTGTGCCGTTCACGGCGAGACCCCTTCCTATGAGCTCCTCCATCTCCTCAACGAGCCTCTTCTCCTCCTCCCTGTCCTTCTCCCAGAGAAGGTTAAGGACTTTCTCCCTAACCTCGTGGGGTTTGGCTTCGGAGGGGTTTATCTCAATGTAGCCTATTAGCCTCTCCCTGAGGTAGGTATGGAGGTGGTTCTCTATGTCCTTGAGACCTTCCTCCACAAAGCCTCCTATAACGAGCTTGTCAAACTTGCTCTCCTTCCACTCCTCAAAGGCTGCGTCCGAGGCGAGCTTGAAGACCCTGTGCCTCTCCTCCTTTATCCTCATGTGAAAGCGCCACTCACCGTAAGAGTGCTGAACCATGTTTGGAGCAGCTCCCCGTGCTGGCATACTGAGCTTGAAGGTCCCCTCCGCGCCTTTAAGGGTACTGCCACCGCTGTGAAACCTGTGGGCACGGGTAGCCAAGGGTTCAAGGAAGTCCAGCTTCTCGGTTATGCCTTCAATGTCCATCAGGAAGTACCTTATGTGCTTCCTGTCAACCAAGAGAACACCTATCCTTCCGAACTCCTCGTCTATCGCCGCTATCTCCCTTATCAGAGGGTCGGGAGAAACCATGAGCCTGCTCCTGTATACGTAAGGGAGCTTTATGGTCTCAAAGAGACCTTCCTTTGAGCAGGAGAATACAGCTATACCCCTGCAGCCAACGAGGTTCTTCGGCTCACTGAGAAACTCACCTATGAGCTCAAAGTCCTTCTCAACTGAGCTCCTCACATCCTCAGAAAGCTCCCTCCTGTCAAGCTCCCTCTTCTTCTCCTTAACCATGTCCTTATAGAGGGTCAAGTACTTGTTGTCCTGTCTCTCCTCAGGTCTCAGGTGAAGGTAGAGGGTTGTAACCATAGAGTCCTTGGGTCTGAACGAAGAGAGCCTCTCAAGGCTTTCCCTCAAACTTGCCATGTTTTCCTCCTTTCTGTCAATGAGAGTTTAACCTGTATCTATTTTACTCAATACGTTCCTTATGTAGCGCTCCTTCTCCTTCTCGTCCTCTGAACCCAGTATGCCCACAACCTCCCATCTTCCATCTCTCCTCTTTAAATAGACACGCCCTCCCGAGAACCTGAGCTTGAAGACGTCGGATAGTGTGGCAAGGGGCTGAACGTTCTCCTTCCCCTCCCTCTGGGAGAAACGTAAAAGCTCTTTTAGAAATATCCCCCTCTTATCGGGAGGGAGGCTGAGAAACTCCTCAACCGCTCTGGTGCTGAAG
>NZ_JBWONM010000211.1:0-2808 GCF_056450045.1 Hydrogenivirga sp. | reverse complement strand
ATATCTGCACCAGCTCCCTCCTGCCCCGCCACCTTTATGACCTCAGGGTTGAAGTTAGCCTTCACCGCATAGCATATCAGGGCACCGGGAAATGCCTCCCTGTAAGCCCTTATCCTGTCCCTTATGTAAGAGGCGCTGTAGACGTAGAGGGGCGTTCCGTACTTCTGTGCCAGCTCCTTTAGAGATACGCCTTCTAAGTAAAGCTGCCCTTCCTTCAGATCAATGTAAGGGTTGTACTCCTTTAAAAGAGAAGCGTCCATGCCAACCTCCTTGGAAGGGAAATATTTTAAGGTATAAGGGTTTGATAAGAGAGGAGTTTTGTATAAATTAATACACTTGGAGGTTTGGAGATGGCAGGACACAGTCATTGGGCTCAGATAAAGCACAAGAAGGCTAAGGTAGATGCCCAGAGAGGAAAGCTCTTTAGCAGGCTCATAAGGGAGATTACAGTTGCCGCAAGGCTTGGGGGTCCTAACCCTGAGTTCAATCCAAGGCTCAGGACGGCTATAGAGCAGGCTAAGAAGGCTAACATGCCCCTTGAGACCATAGAGAGGGCTATAAAGAAGGGAAGCGGAGAGCTTGAGGGCGAAACCTACGAGGAGGTAGTTTACGAGGGCTACGCCCCCGGCGGTGTTGCCGTCATGGTTCTTGCTACAACCGACAACAGGAACAGAACATCCTCCGATGTCAGGCATACCTTCTCCAAGCATGGAGGAAACCTTGGTTCCTCCGGGTGCGTCTCCTACCTCTTTGACAGAAAGGGGGTTATAGAGGTCCCTGCTACGGATATCTCCGAGGAGGAGCTATTTGAGAAAGCAGTTGAAGCGGGTGCGGAGGATATACAGAGCGGGAGCGAGGTCCACCTTGTTTACACACTTCCGGACGAGCTCTACGAAGTCAAGGAGAGGCTTGAACAGTTGGGAGTTCCCGTGGAGAAGGCTCAGATAACCTGGATACCAACCTCAACGGTCTCTGTTCAGGACCCCGATACCGCAAGGAAGGTTTTAAAGCTCATAGATGCCCTTGATGACTTAGAGGATGTTCAGCAGGTGATAGCCAACTTTGAGATACCCGAGGAGGTCCTCCAGAGGGTTGAAGCCTGAGGAATGTTCGTTAATATACTCCCGCCGGAGGTAAGGAGCAGGATAGCTGCGGGGGAGGTGATAGAGTCTCCCGCCGATGTGGTCAAGGAGCTCCTTGAGAACTCCTTGGATGCCAGAGCGAGGAACGTTGAGATTGAGATAACCAAGGGAGGAAAGAGGCTCATATACGTCAGGGATGACGGGACGGGGATACACCCGGAGGACATAGAGAGGGTTGTCCTTGAGGGAGCAACGAGCAAGATAAGGGATGAAAAGGATCTTATACACCTGAAGAGCTACGGCTTTAGGGGCGAGGCGCTCCACTCAATAGCCAGCGTCAGCAGGCTCAGGATAAGGTCAAGGTACTTCCAGGAGCTGGAGGGCTATCAGGTTGACTTTGTGGGTGGAGAGCTTCAGGGGAGGTCAAAGGTTGGTATGGCTCCCGGAACCGTGGTTGAGGTCATGGACCTCTTCTACAACCTGCCCGTAAGGAGGAAGTCCCTCAGAAGGGAGGACACCGAAAGGAACAGGGTGCTTGAGTTAGTCAGAGAGTATGCCCTTGTAAACCCCGCTGTGGGCTTTAAGCTCATCTCAAACGGAAGGGAGCTCCTCTCCCTCAAGCCAGAAGACGAGCTGAGCAGGGTTGAGGAGATATTTGGGGAGAGGTTTGAAGTGTATGAGGGAGAGAGGGAGTTCCTGAAGGTAAGGTCCTACCTTGCGAGGAACGTCAGGCACGGGAAGATATACGTCTTTATAAACTCAAGGCCTGTCAGCTCAAGGAGCCTGAAAGAGTTTATGAGGAAGGTCTTGGGCTACAAAACCATAGGTGTAGTTTTCCTGGAGCTTCCTCCCTTTATGGTTGACTTCAACATACACCCCAAGAAGCGTGAGGTCAGGTTCCTGAAGGAGAGGAAGACCCTTTCCTTACTGAGGGAGCTCCTATCTACAAGAGAGGATTATTATGTTCCCTTCCTATCCCAGGAGCAAGACAGATACAGCACAGAGTTTGAGTTGATAGGTCAGATAGACGAGAAGATAATCTTAGCCAAGAGGGGAGACTACCTCTACTTCTTTGACCAGCACCTGCTTTCGGAGAGGATAAACTACGAGAGGATGAAAGACAGACCCAACGCAGAAGATCTCTCCTGCAGGGTGTCCATAAAGGCTGGTGAGAGGCTAAGCCAAAGGCAGATGGAGGAGCTAATAGAGGGCTGGAAGAACCTTGAAAACCCCCATGTCTGTCCCCACGGAAGACCTATATACTACAGGGTGCCGATGAAGGATATATACGAGAAGCTGGGTAGGTCTTAGAACCAAAGCCTCAGACCCAAGAGCAGGTTAAGGACACTTGCATCCTCACCAGAAGCTTTAAGAGCTTTCTTCGCATCTCCCACGTATTGGGTCCATTCCACACCAACGTAAGGTGCAAACTCTCTCCTTATCTCGTATCTGAGACGTGCCCCCAGCTCAAAGTTGTTTATTCCTTTGTATATTCCTACCTTTGGTATGTCCGAAAAAGAAATCAGGGTTTCAAATCTCGGTTGGAGTATAAGCCTTTGGGTGAATAGGATATCTTGCTCCGCTTCAAGGTCTGCGGTAACCTTTCCATCCATATCTACGCGTAAGTTTGCGTCTACTTCAAACCAGTAGGGTGCAAGCCCCTGAAAGCCACCCACGAGATATGTCCTGCTTTCCGATTTATCTCCATAAACTCCCTGATTCCCCA
>NZ_JBWONM010000210.1:0-3332 GCF_056450045.1 Hydrogenivirga sp. | reverse complement strand
GCGAGCTCAAATATGGGCTTTGCAGCGCCACCGGCAACAACACCCGTTCCCCTCCTGGCAGGCATGATGATTATCTTCGTGGGTCCGAAGTGCCCGACCACGTCGTGGGGAACGGTCCCATCAATTAGGGGTACCTTTATGACCTTCTTCTTAGCCTGCTCTATAGCCTTGGCTATGGCTAAGGGGACCTCCTTAGCCTTACCGTGACCGAAGCCAACAAAGCCCCTCTTGTCTCCAACCACCACGAGAGCCGCAAAGGAGAACCTCCTACCACCCTTCGTAACCCTCGCAGTCCTGTTGGCGTATATGAGCCTCTCCTCAAGCTGGAGCTCCTCCATGAGGTCGGCTACGCCGTGCCTCTTTCTCCTCTCCTCTATCATCGCGTCAATGTCCTTACCACCCATCTACTTCCTCCTTAAAACTCAAGACCTAACTCTCTGCACTTGTCGGCAAAAGCCTTTATCTTGCCGTGGTATATGAAACCACCCCTGTCAAAGACAACCTTCTTTATGCCCTTCTCAAGAGCCTTCTTCACGAGAACCTCCGCAACCCTCTGGGCAGCCTCTATTGACTTGCCCCCTTTCTTTCCGGCGAGCTTCTCATACTCAGGGTCAAGGGTTGAGGCAAAGACGAGGGTCCTTCCGGTGGTGTCGTCTATGAGCTGGGCGTAGAAGTGGTTCAGGCTCCTGTAAACAGCCAGACGGGGTCTCTCGGGAGTTCCGAACACCTTCTTCCTTATCCTCTTATGTCTTCTGAGCCTCTTCTCCTTCCTGCTCAACTTAGCCATTCAAAAACCTCCTCACTTCTTACCCGCAGCCTTTCCCGGCTTGAGCTTGAGAACCTCATCCTTGTACCTTATCCCCTTACCCTTGTAGGGGTCTGGCTTTCTGAAAGCCCTTATATGGGCTGCCACCTGTCCCACCTTCTGCTTGTCTATACCACTGACGTGTATCTCATTCCCCCTGACCTCTACCTTTATGTCCTTTGGTATCTCGTAGATGTCAGGGTGGGATTTTCCGAGGTTAAGCTCAAGCTTGTTGCCCTTTACAGCAGCCCTGTATCCGAGTCCGTGAACCTCAAGGACAACGGTGAAGCCTTCCGTAACTCCCTTGACCATATTCCTTATCAGAGCCGCCGTGGTCCCGTGGAGAGCCTTGTGAAAGGACCTTTCGGTGGGTCTCTCAACCCTTATCAGCTTCTCCTTCTCGTCAACGAAAACCTTCATATCGGGATGGATGTTCATGGAGAGCTTTCCCTTCGGTCCTTCTACTGTTATCTCATTACCCTTGAGGCTGACCTTGACGCCGTCGGGTATGGGTATGGGGTTTTTTCCTATCCTTGACATTCCATTCCTCCTACCAGACTATTCCTATAACCTCTCCACCCTTCTTCATGCTTCTCGCTTCGTGGTCGGTGATTATCCCGGCATCCGTTGAGAGTATGGCTACACCTAAACCTCTCCTTACGTAAGGAATCCTCTTGACAGGGGCGTAAACCCTCCTGCCGGGGGTGGAGACCTTCACCAGATTGGTTATTGCGCTTCTCTCCTTCTTAGGGTCAAGGTACTTGAGGTGTATCCTCAGCCTGTACTGGGTTCCCTTCCTATACTCCTCTGAGTCAAGCCTCTCCCAGTCCTTTATAAAACCTTCTCTCTTAAGCAGGTCAAGTATCCTCTCCTTAGTCTTTGAGGAGGGCACATCAACGTAGTCCTTCTTCCTCATTATCGCATTCTTGATAGCAGAGAACATGTCCGCTATAGGGTCCATAACCTAACCTCCGTTTACCAGCTTGATTTCCTGACTCCGGGAAGCTCTCCCCTGAGAGCTCTCTCCCTGAAGCAGAGCCTGCACATGTTGAAGTATCTCAGAAAACCCCTTGGTCTTCCGCATATGGGGCACCTGTTCTTCTTTCTCACCCTCCACTTGGGGTAGTACTTAAGGTCCTTAGCTACCTTTGCTTTCCTCGGCATCCTTACCTCCTACGCTCTTATGGGAAGACCGAGAAGTGAGAGAAGCCAAAGAGCCTCCTCATCGGTCTCCGCAGTGGTGTGTATGCTTATATCCATACCCCTTATCTTGTCAACCTTGTCGTAGTCTATCTCTGGATAGACTATCTGCTCAGCTATGCCGAAGGAGTAGTTACCCCTTCCGTCAAAGGACCTCGGGTTCAGACCCTTGAAGTCCTTAACCCTGGGAAGCGCTATGGATATGGTCCTGTCAAGGAAGTCCCACATCCTCTCCTTTCTAAGGGTAACCTTAACTCCAACGGGCATCCCCTTCCTCAGCTTAAAGCCTGCTTCGGACTTCTTAGCCCTCCTTATAACGGGCTGCTGCCCCGTTATGAGCCTCAGGTCTTCGGAAGCTCTCTCAAGGTTCTTTATGTCCTGGACAGCCTCACCTACGCCCATGTTGACAACTATCTTCACGAGCTTGGGGACTTCCATCGGATTCTTGTAGCCAAACCTCTGAACCATGCGAGGGACAACCTCGTCAACGTACCTCTGATAAAGCCTTGGAACGTACTTAGTAGCAACAGCCATAACCTTAACCTCTCAACTGTTTTTCTCTAACAAGGTCTATGTTCTCACCGCACTTCTTGCAGTACCTGTACTTCCTGAGGACTCCCTTCTCCTCAACCATCTTGAAGCCCACCCTTGCAGGCTTCTTACAGTTGGGGCAGATAAGCATCACGTTGCTTATATGAATGGGAGCTTCAACCTCAACTATTCCACCCTCTCTCACGTTGGGTATCTCCTTGAGATGCTTCTTTACGAGGTTTACCCCTTCAACTATCACCCTGTTTTTCTCGGGAATTACCCTTATGACTTTGCCGCTCTGTCCCTTGTTAGCCTTCTTTCCTCTGACTACAAGAACCGTATCTCCCTTCTTTATCTTCCAGGCCATCAAACCACCTCCGGTGCGAGGGAAGCTATCTTGGTGAAGCCCCTGTTCCTTACCTCTCTCGCTATCGGACCGAGGACCCTCGTCCCCAAGGGCTCGCCGTACTGGTTGAGAAGCACACAGGCGTTGTCGTCAAACTTTATGTAGCTGCCATCGGGTCTCCTGACCTCCTTTGCGGTCCTGACAACTACAGCCCTGTATATCTTGCCCTTCTTAGCGTTCCCATCGGGCAAGGCATCTTTGACCGTGACGGTTATAACGTCACCGAGGGTGGCGTACTTCCTCGGAGCGTACGGTATGCCGATTACCCTGACCTTCTTTGCTCCCGAGTTGTCCGCAACGTTCATATAACTCTGCCTCTGTATCATGGCTTCTTTCTCCCAATCCTAAAGTGTATCCTCAAAAGAGACAAAACAGTATTGTAACAATTTA
>NZ_JBWONM010000209.1:0-5694 GCF_056450045.1 Hydrogenivirga sp. | reverse complement strand
AGGTCGTATCTCGTTATCTGGTTGAAGAATACCTCGTAGTAGGAGCGAGCCCTCTCAATCAGGTTCTCTATCTCCATGGTCATGGTCTCTACGAGCCTGAGCTTCTTGTATATCTCCATGTAGCCGTACTCTCTCAGGCTGAACTCAGCGGGAACCTTGACCACGCTCATCTTGTCGGGCTCCCTCGGTGTGGTCTCGTTGGCGAGGGTATCAACAACTATCTTTGCGTAAGGGCTCTTTACCGCATTCTCGTTGGGAAGGATTGTGACAGCCTCAACCTTTATCCTCTCATCCTTGAGCAGAAGGTCAAGACCTTCCCACTCCTCTATGTACCTCTCCTCTATGAACTCCTTCTCCTTGTCCGAGTCTTCAAGCTTTGCCCTGTACCTCAGGAGAGCGAAGATGTAGTGGTGCTCAAGGTCCTCGGGTCTGTACTCCTCTCCCGTCTCTGAATCAAAGAGGGCACCGTCCCTGACCACGAGCTTCCTAACGCCCTCGTAGAAGTTGGAGAGTATCTCGTAGGCGGTCTCAAAGCCCCAGGCTCTGAGTATAGCTATACCGCTCACCTTCTTCCGGTCAACCCTGGCATGGAAGGTGTCCGTTGTTCCGGAGAGCTCAAACTCTATCCTTGAACCCTTGTCGGGTATTATGCTCGCTCTGTATATTATCCTCGTTATCGTAGCGTCCTTCTGCTTTTCCTCCTTCTCTTCAAAGAACACCCCAGTTGACCTGATGAGCTGGTTGACTATTACCCTCTCGCTCCCGTTTATGATGAAGGAGCCCCAGTCCGTCATAAGGGGTATCTCTCCAAAGTAAACCTTCTTCGGGGAAGTCTCTCTCTCACCCTCCTTTGTCTTCACTTTCAGCCTGTACATGACCCTGAGGGGGGCGGAGTAGGTCATCCCCTTTATCCTGCACTCGTCGGGGGTGTACTTTTCCTTGTAAACGAGCTTACCCTTACACTTAGGACACTCCACTCCCCAACCGCCAAGGAAGTCGGACTCCGGCTTGTAACCACAGGAGTTACATTCCCAGTCCCCTATCTCGTAGCCGAGGTACTCTAAGAATATGTTCCCATCGGGATCCACGAAGGGAAAGGAGGTCCTGAATATGTACTCCAGTCCTATGTTCTCCCTCTCCTGGGGTGCCTTCTTTAACTGGATGAAGTTCTCAAAGGAACTCTTTGGTACACTTAAAAGGTAGGGAGGTTCTATTATCTCTTCTCTCCTCCCGAAGAACTTCCTTGGAAGAGCTGCATTTCTCATTCTTTCCACCCCTTAATAATTTAGTGGCAAATAAAATATTTTAACACAAGCGGTCAAAAACGCAGAAAAGGGCATCCCGTTTCGGGACACCCTGCTCTCAAAAGAAGGCTTTTGGAAGTAATCCACTATTACTTGAGCTCTACCTCTGCTCCTGCCTCTTCCAGCTTCGCCTTTATCTGCTCAGCCTCCTCCTTGGAGACCCCTTCCTTTATGGGTTTGGGTGCGTTGTCAACGAGCTCCTTAGCCTCCTTGAGACCCAGTCCGGTGATCTCCCTGACCACCTTTATCACCTGTATCTTGTTGCCTCCGGGGGACTTGAGGATGACGTCAAACTCCGTCTTCTCCTCTGCGGCAGCTGGCGCACCCCCAGCACCACCGGCGGCAGGAGCTGCTGCAACCATGGCGGCTGCGGATACACCGAACTCCTCCTCAAGCCTTTTAACAAGCTCAGCGACCTCAAGAACGCTCATGTTCTTGATAGCCTCAACAATCTCGTCAATGGTGAGTGTAGCCATAACCAAACCTCCTTAAGATTTTTGCTCTTCTATAGCTTTCAATGTCATAACGAGCTTCTGAGGAACCGCCTTCAGGGTCATGGCGAGCTGGGTTACGGGAGCCATGAGAACCCCGAGGAGCTTTGCAACCAGCTCCTCCCTGCTTGGCAACTCCGCGAGGGCAACGACATCCTCAGGTGTTAAGTATCTTCCCTGAAGGAGCCCGCCCTTTATCCTGTCCCTGTACTCCTTATCAAAGGTCTCCTTGAGGAAATCAACGAGAACTTTTGTTGTTGCTACAACATCTTCGTAAGCGAAGAGGGCTGCGGTGGGACCGATGAATATGTCCCTGTGGTCAACGAGGGGTGTGTCCTCAAAAGCTCTGTATAGCAGGGTGTTCCTCCCGACGAGGACCTCTCCCTGGGTAGCCCTGATCTTAGCCCTCAGAACCGAGAGGGGAAGGGCGTCTATCTTCTCAAAGTTAAAGAAGACAACGAAACCGTTTGACCTGTTTAGCCTCTCCTTGTAAGAGGCAACCAGCTCCTTCTTCCTCAGAAGGCTCTTGCGTTCCTGTGCCATCTTACCTCTCCTTTAAGCTGCAAGTTCCTGCAGCTTCTTCATCGTCTCAGGTATGTCTATCTTTATCCCCGGTCCCATGGTGGTGGACAGGGTTATTGACTTTATGTACTGCCCCTTCGCTCCCGGGGGTTTAGCTCTCACAACCGCATCAATTGCGGTGTAGATGTTCTCTATCAGCTTGTCCTCATCAAAGGAGACCTTGCCAACGGGCATGTGGACGTTGCCAGCCTTATCAACCTTGAACTCAACCCTACCCTTCTTGGCATCCCTTATAGCCTGTTCCAGATTCTTGGTTACCGTTCCGGTCTTGGGATTGGGCATGAGTCCCCTCGGACCAAGTATCCTACCCAGCCTCGCTACCTTGGGCATTATCTCAGGCGTAGCGATCACCACATCGTAGTCTATCCACTCCTCTTTGAGGATCTTGTTTATCAGGTCCTCACCACCGACGTAGTCTGCCCCAGCCTCCTCAGCTCTCTTGGCGTCCTCACCTTCTGCAAGGACGAGAACCTTTATCGGCTTACCAAGACCGTGGGGTAGGACGACCGATCCTCTGACCATCTGATCTGCATACTTGGGATCAACGTTCAACCTCATTGCAAGCTCCACCGTCTCGTCAAAGCCCCTCTGGGTAACCTCGGCTATCTTCTTGAGAAGAGAGACAGCCTCCTCAACGGTGTAGGTCCTGTTCCTGTCAATCAGCTCCAAAGCCTTAAGGTACTTCTTTCCTCTCCTCGCCATGGCACTACTCCTTAAATCCTTCTATCTCTATGCCCATGCTTCTGGCAGTCCCGGCGATGGTTCTTATTGCCGCCTGAAGGTCATCGGTGTTCATGTCTTTGAGCTTTGTCTTTGCTATCTCCTCAACCTGTTTGAGGGTCACCCTGCCTACCTTCTGCCTCTTTGGGTCTGCCGCTCCCTTCTCTATGCCTGCAGCCTTCTTGAGAAGGTAAGACACGGGCGGGGTCTTCATTATAAAGGTGAAGCTCCTGTCCTGATAGACGGTTATCACAACGGGGAGAACTGTGCCGGGTTCAAAGTCCTTGCTGGCAGCGTTGAACTGCTTGACAAACTCCATTATGTTAACCCCGTGCTGACCCAAGGCTGGACCGACAGGTGGTGCCGGAGATGCCTGCTGGGCAGGGAGCATAAGCTCAATAGTTCCTACCACCTTCTTAGCCATTTCTGAGCCTCCTAAATCTTCTCAACCTGTGTGAAGTCAAGCTCCACCGGAGTAAGCCTTCCGAATATGCTTATGAGAACGGTGAGCTTCTCCCTCTCGGGATGTACCTCTTCTACCGTCCCGGTGAAGTTCATGAAGGGTCCCTCTATAACCCTGACCTGGTCTCCCTTCTCAAATTCAACCTTCCTCGTCTTGACTCCCTTCTGGACCTGTTCAAGTATCCTGTTGACCTCCTCTTCCTTCAGAGGTACAACCTTTCCTCCCACGAGGACGGGCTTGTATATGTGGGGCGTCTTCTCTATAGCTCTCAAAAGCTTATCGTTCATCTTTGCCTTTATGAGTATGTACCCGGGGAACATCTTGTTGTCCAGGATTATCTTCGCCTCCGTCTTGTTGTCCTTGCAGACAAGCTTCTGACCGGGCTTTGATATGGGTGGGGCGTTGAGACAGCTGTCACCCTCAGCACTCTCAACAACGCTCACCTTACCGTCCGCTATCCTGAAGGTGGTAACACCCTTCTTTCCAAGCACGCTTATATCCCTGTTGTTCCCCCTCAGGGAGAGCCTGTACTTCTCCTTCCCCTGGGCGCGTATCACTACCCTCTCCTCCGCCGGGACAACCACCTGCTCAACGAGGTCTCTAAGTCCTTCAAGGTCAAGAACCTTAAGCAGATTCTCCCTCGCAGCGACCTCTTTCCCAGCCTCAACCTGAAGAGCGTACCACTGTTTCTCTTCCATCAAGCTCCTCTCAGCGCAAATATAAGAGATAAGATCTTAGTAAAAGCAAGGTCAAGCACCCAGAGGTAAACCCCTACAACCAAAGAGAAAATTATAACACTTATTGTAGCCTTGGTGACGAGCTTTCTATCGGGCCAGGATACTCTCCTGAGCTCTGCCCTTACTCCCTGAAGGAACTCCTTTAGCTTTCCCATAGAACTCTTCCATGCGGGGCAGGGAGGACTCGAACCCCCAACCGCGGGATTTGGAGTCCCGCGCTCTGCCAAATTGAGCTACTGCCCCTTTATTTGACCTCCCTATGCAAGGTATGTTTCCTGCACCACTTGCAGTACTTCCTGAGCTCAAGCCTCTCAGGATGCTTTTGCTTGTTCTTGGTGGTTGTGTAGTTTCTCCTCTTGCACTCCGTACATGCAAGGGTGATTATCTCACGAGCGCTCGCCATATCCTACTCCTCAATCCAGAATTTTGGTAACGACACCAGCACCTACTGTCCTTCCTCCTTCCCTTATAGCAAACCTAAGCCCCTCTTCCATCGCAACTGGTGCTATCAGCTCTACCTCAAGCTCTACGTTGTCCCCAGGCATAACCATCTCCACTCCTTCGGGTAACTTCACCACTGTCCCCGTTACGTCCGCTGTCCTGAAGTAAAACTGGGGTCTGTAGTTCAGGAAAAAGGGTGTGTGCCTCCCGCCTTCTTCTTTGCTGAGTATGTATACCTGTGCTCTGAACTTCTTGTGGGGTGTCACACTCCCCGGCTTTGCCAGCACCTGTCCCCTCTCTACGTCGTCTTTTCCTACTCCCCTCAGCAGAACCCCTACGTTGTCTCCGGGTAGTGCTTCGTCAAGTATCTTCCTGAACATCTCTATTGAGGTTGCCACTGTCTTTATTGGCTCTTCCCTTAGCCCTACTATCTCAACTTCTTCTCCGGGCTTGAGCACTCCTCTCTCTACTCTTCCTGTAACGACTGTTCCCCTTCCGGATATGGTGAATACGTCCTCTATTGGCATGAGGAAGGGTTTGTCCATGTCCCTCTGGGGGGTGGGTATGTATTCGTCCATGGCACTGAGCAGCTCTTTTATGCTCTCTACCCACTTGCCGGGAGAGTTCTGTTCAAGTTCCTGGAGTGCTCCGAGGGCTGAGCCTCTTATTACGGGTACTTCGTCCCCGGGAAATTCGTACTTCGTCAGGAGTTCTCTTACTTCAAGCTCCACGAGTTCAAGGAGCTCTTCGTCGTCAACCATGTCGCACTTGTTCATGTAAACGACTATGTAGGGAACGTTGACCTGTCTGGCAAGAAGAACGTGTTCTCTTGTCTGGGGCATCGGTCCGTCGGCTGCTGAGACGACCAGAATCGCTCCGTCCATCTGTGCTGCTCCGGTTATCATGTTCTTGATGTAGTCTGCGTGTCCGGGACAGTCAACGTGTGCATAGTGTCT
>NZ_JBWONM010000208.1:0-19660 GCF_056450045.1 Hydrogenivirga sp. | reverse complement strand
CTCTCTTTAGCTCCCATATACCGAGCCTGTGGGCTATGGGTGCATACACCTCAAGGGTTTCCTCAGCTATCCTGAGCCTCTTGTCCCTTCTCAGGTAATTTAGAGTCCTCATGTTGTGTAGGCGGTCGGCGAGCTTGACTATCACGACCCTTATATCCTTTGCGGTTGCGAGTATGAGCTTCCTGAAGTTTTCAGCCTGGGCTTCCTTCAGATTCCTGAACTTTATCTTCCCTATCTTGGTAACACCCTCAACTATCTGGGCTACGTCCTCGCCAAAGAGCTCCCCTATCTCCTCGTAGCTTGCCTCTGTATCCTCAAGGACATCGTGAAGAAGACCGGCAACCACGGTTGTTGAGTCCATGTTCAGGTCCGCAAGTATCTTTGCAACGTTGACTGGATGAACTACGTAGGGCTCTCCAGACTTCCTAAACTGGTCTTTGTGCCTCTCGTTTATGTATTCGTAAGCCTTCCTTATGCGCTCACTATCCTCCGGATACTTTTCCTGCAATGCATCAACAATTTCATCAAGCCTGATCTCTTTAACTGCCATTAGAATAAATATAAGCGCTTTTGAGGGGAGGTAAGATGTTATTGGACAAGTTTTTCGGCTTTCTATCCAACAACATAGGGATTGACCTGGGTACGGCAAACACAGCTGTCTTCATGCAGGGCAGGGGGATAGTTATGTACGAGCCCTCCATAGTGGCGATTGATGTTAAAACGAGAAAGGTCTTGGCTGTCGGAAAGGAAGCCAAGGAGATGGTGGGTAAGACCCCCGAGAACATTCAGGCGATAAGACCTCTTAGGGACGGCGTTATTACCGACTTTGAGATAACCCAGGTTATGCTCTCCTACTTTATAAAGAGGGCTCTTGGAAGTACCCTCTTCAAGCCAAAACCCAGGGTTGTGATAGGTGTGCCAACTGGAATAACACCCGTTGAGAAGAGGGCTGTTATAGACGCTGCAAAGAGCGCTGGAGCGCGGGAGGTGTTCCTCGTTGCCGAACCAATGGCAGCTGCAATAGGCGCCGATCTTCCGGTTGATGAGCCTCTGGGAAATATGGTCGTTGATATAGGAGGAGGAACCACCGAGATAGCTGTCATATCCTTGGCGGGTATAGTCGTATCTAACTCCCTCAGGATAGCGGGTGATGAGATGAACGAGGCTATAATCCAGTACATCAAGAGGCAGTTCCATATACTCATAGGTGAGCAGACCGCCGAGAGGATAAAGATAGAGCTCGGGAGCGCTGTCATGGAGGATGAGGAGAGGAGTATGGAGATCAGGGGAAGGGACATGACCGGACTTCCGAGAACGATAAAGATAACCAATCACCACATAACGGAGGCGCTTGAGGATACGGTGAACTCAATAATAAACGCCATAAGGGTTACCCTTGAGAGGACTCCGCCAGAGCTCGCAGCTGACATAGCGGACAGGGGGATAGTCTTGGCTGGTGGAGGCTCCCTCCTTCACAATCTTGACAAGAGGATACAGCTTGAGACGGGCATAAAGGCTCACTACTGCGATGAACCACTGATAGCTGTTGCGAGGGGAGTGGGGAAGATACTTGATAACCTTGAGCTTATAAGAAGAATTTCTATGGAATGACTGGAAAGAGATTTCACCTGCTTTCTTGGCTTGCGGTCCTCCTCGGGACGGTTCTCTTCTTTTCGGAAGTGTCAAGGCTATCCTACGTGAGGGCTGTTGTCAAGGGTGTAAATACGATCGTATCGCCTGTTATAAAGTTTAAGGAGCACACAACCGCTGAGCTCAGAGAGGAGCTGAGAGCCTACCTGTACTTTGTTGATACCGAGAAGGAGAACGTAAGGCTCAGGAGGAAGCTCAGCTCTCTTCTCCTGACGGAAAAGGAGCTAAACGCCTGCATGTCTGAGCTTGAAGCCTTGAGCAGGAAGCTGAAGGTGCCTCCGAGGTTTAGAAAGCTTCGCTACAGCGTAGCCAGGATAATCTACTACGACCCCTCTGGCTTTGACCTGTTCGTCATAGTTGAGGGAGGTAAGGACAGAGGCTATAGAGAAGGGGACCTCGTGGTTACGGAGGATCACGTTGTAGGCGTGGTTGAAGGAGTTCTCGGCTCTACGAGCAGGGTTGTAACTCCCTTTAACGAGAAGTTCTCTGCCTCAGCGGTCGCCGGCAAGAAGCTCAAGAGGTACATATACAGGGGAGGATACCCCTTAGGGAGCCTACTTCACGTTAACGTTGAGGATGAGATATCCGTGGGGGATGAAGTCTATATGGTGGATGGAAAGGGGAGGATACCTCCCTTCCTGATAGGGAAGGTAGAGAAGATAAGCAGGGGGAAGGACCCATTCTTCAAGGAGGTCAAAGTTAAACCCTCCGTTGACCCCCGGACTGAGGAGTATGTGTTCGTTATAAGGAGGGGACGTTGAGGTACACGCTGGTCTTCCTCTTATCGCTTTTGCTTGAAGTTGCTCTCTTGCAGACCCTCTTCAGACCAGGCTTCATAGCACCAGACCTCCTCCTCATAGTTCTCTTGGCGAGGGCATATCTCCTCGGCAGGGATGCCCTCCTGTGGGCTATCGCCGGGGGGACCTTCCTTGACCTTATGACCGATACGGTTGGGCTTCACCTTACCACCGAGGTTCTCTCCGTTTACCTCTTCCTACTGCTCCAGGAAAGGCTGCTGTTCAGGACAGCCCTGACCTATATCCTCCCCTCCTCCCTCCTGCTACTGCTAAAGAAGAGCCTCGCCTATTTTATGATGAGGGCTAAGTTCTCCTTTGAGCTTTCCTTGGGCACCTTCCTCTTCTCCTGGGCTTTAGAGGTAGCCCTGCTTCTCCTGCTCTACTTCCTGTACATTAGAAAGAAGGAATGAACAGGCGGGGCTTTATCCTCCTTTTTAGCCTTCTCGTTGGGGTCTTCCTGCTCATACTGAGCAGGCTCTTTCAGGTGCAGGTGCTCAGGGGAAAGAGGTATAGGGAGCTTTCTAAGAGGAACTACCTGAGGGTGAGGGTCCTTTACCCGCCGAGGGGTGATATATACGACAGGAACGGCAACAAGCTAGCCTACGATGAACCGAGGTACGTTCTCAGCCTTGACTACAGGAGGCTCAGCAAGGAAGACCTCAAGAAGTTAGAGAGTTCCCTGAGGGAGGTCTTCGGCATTGAGCTGAGAAAGGTTATAGAGAAGAGGGGAGAGGGGATAGAACCCATAAGGATAAAGGAGAACCTCACACAGGAAGAGCTTGAAAGCTTCTACTCCAACTCCTACCGCCTGCCGGGGGTTTTTGTTGAGGTGGTTCCCGGCAGGGTCTATCCAAACGGCAAGAGGCTCTGCCACGTAATAGGCTACGTTGGATACCCAACCCAGAGAGAGCTGAGGAAGTTTGGTAGCAGGGTTGCCTCAGAGAGCTACGTGGGAAAGGCAGGTATAGAGAGGAGCATGGATGAGGTCCTGCTGGGAGAGCTTGGAAGGGAGGAGGTTATGATAAACGCCCTCGGCAAGGTAGTTAAAACGCTCCACAGGAAGGAGCCGGTAAAAGGGAAGAGCCTCGTCCTCACCATAGATATGAGGATTCAGCGTATCGTTGAAGACATCTTCAACGAATCAGGTCAGGTTGCGGGTGCTGTTGTTCTTATGAACGCCAAGACTGGGGAGGTTTTAGCCCTCGCGAGCTTTCCCGGATACGACCCAAACAGGGTCTACAGTGAGTGGAATAAAATAAGCAAGAATAAGCTCAAGCCCATGTTCAACAGGGCAACGAGCGGAAGGTACCCACCAGCCTCGGTCTTGAAAGTTCCTATATCCTATGCCTTCATGGAGACAAAGACCGCCTCACCTTGGGAGAAGGTCCTCTGCACTGGGAGCTTTTACCTCGGGAACAGGAGGTTCTACTGCTGGAACATATACGGGCATGGTCCGGTGGATCTGGTGAAGGCTCTTCAGGAGAGCTGTGACGTTTACTTTTATACCTACGGCTACGAGCTCGGTCCTTCCTTGATACTGCGGTATGTGAGGAAGTTCGGCTACGGCGAGGGCATACCCTTAGAGATACCCGTAAAGAGAGGCTTCCTGCCCAGCCCTGAATGGAAGAGGAGGAGGTTCGGTGAGCCCTGGTACGACGGCGATACGGTAAACCTGAGCATCGGTCAGGGGTACATGCTCTCCACCCTGATGGAGCAAACCCTCATGATGATGGGCATAGTTAACAACGGAGTCATATACAGACCAACTTTAGTCAGGGAGATAAAGGACCCTTCGGGTAAAACGGTATGGAAGAACAGGAGGAAGGTGTGGAAGGTTATAAAGGGAAGGCAGGAGTACTTTGCGATAATCAGGAGAGGTCTGAGGGAGGCTGTAAAGAGGGGAACAGGGGCACGGGCTTTCTCAAGGATAGTTGATATAGCCGGCAAGACGGGTACCGCCCAGGTTGCCTACATAAAGAGGGGAAAGAAGAAGGAGAGGAAACTACCCTGGAAGCTCAGAGACCATGCCTGGTTTGTAGGTTTTGCCCCCTATAGGGACCCGCTCTTCGTTATAGGAGTCCTCGTTGAACACGGAGAATCGGGGGGTAAGGTGGCCGCACCGATAGCCAGGAAGATCATGGAGAGGATATACATTGAAGGACTCAACCGGGAGATTTAAGCTCTGTAGCTTACTACTTTTTGGAAAAGGGTTCCTGTTAATCTTTCCAGCTTCTCTCTTATAGGGAAGTTGGCTATCAAAAGCTCTTCTCCCTTTCTAACGGTCTTTTTACCGTAATTCGTCATACCATAGCTGAGTTTCCACTCCACAATATAAAAACCTTCATATAGTTGTTTTATATAATCGGAATTATCGTATGTTATCAGAACCCTATGCTTGCAACGTTTAACAGCCTCAAATAGCCTAACGTGGTCAAACTCTAAATGTAGATCCCCCTTCTTACCATATAACCTTGACTTTTTAGCAGAGTAATAAGGAGGATCTAAAAATATGAGTACATCTTCCCCTTTCATATCTATTAGTTCTTGATAATCTCCATAGAAAAGTTCCACTTTTTTAATCACCTCGTGGGCTTTCTCTAACCTATCTATGGAGCTCCAAGTAAACCTTTTCCTAAATGCTTGCTCTGAATAACCTCCACAATCAACAGTTCCGGAAAAGGTAATCCTATTCAAGACAAAAAAATCTACGGCTCTTTGGAAATCGTCTAGATTATCTTCTCTTCTGGAGATTATATCTTCGAACAGCTTGCGACCATCTTTATAGGTTGCTTTTATGTTTTTAATTTCTTTTATAAGCCCGTCTTTATTATATTTTAGCTCTTTCCAAAAGCAGTAAAGGTCATAGTTTATGTCTCCTGCTCTAAATATAGCCTCAGGCTTTTTTTGAGCCCAGTAAAAGGTTATAGAAGCACCTCCCATCATAGGTTCCCTCAACTCCTTAAAATCTGGTGGGAAAAACTTAACTATAAAGCTTAAGGCTTTAGATTTACCTCCAGGATACCGCAGGGGACTCTTTATCATAAGACGCCCTCCAACCATATGTCAAACTTGTTTTCTTTTGCTTCTTTAGTTAACTGCTTTAAAAATTTCCCTGCCCTTTTGCTTAGCTTTGGCAAAAGGCTGTTTATATTTGTTGCCTTTTTAGGTAGCCTATTGGAAGTCAGCTTAAGTATTGGTTTAAAGTTTACTTGTCTTCCATTTAAATAAAGGCTGCTTATGTTTGTAAGGAGTATCATCTTAATAAGTCCATCCTTTATATCTCCCTGCTTTGGAACTACAGATTTATTTGAATGCTTGCTCTCGATTAGGTATACAAGGTCTTTATCCATTTTAATCTCGTCTATTGTAAGAAAGTATAATCCACCCAAATAGTTTTTTATAGTTATGCTTGCTTTTGCACCTGGGGTTACCTGTTCTTTAGGCTGTACTGTTTTCCTTTCTCTTTTCTGGGCATCCTTAGCTTTATCCCGTGAAAAGTTTATAAACTCTCGGATACCTTCTTCTATCTTTGCCTTGAACTTCAGAAGTCCTGCCTCTGAGTGTAGCTCAACGCCTGTCTGAATCTCTATTTTTTTGTAGCATTCTATAACTTTATCTATGAGCTGTGAAAGGTTCTCTTTAGATAATTCCTTTATGTTCCAATGGAGTGCAGAAGCTTGATAGCTTCTAAGCTCTTCTAATTTTCTCCGAACATAGTCAGTATCAAATTTTTGGGCTTCTATCTTTTTATCACTCTTCTTGCGGGCTTCGCAGTAGTAAGCAGGTACCACATACACGTTCAAAAGACTCATCAGTGATACCGTATCCCACTGTAGGTAGTCCCTATCTCCCCCTATGCCTTCATCTTTTACCAGAGGTATAACAGCAACAGATTTTGTTGTTCCCTTAAAAAGTATATCGTAAACCCTTGCATAAGGGTAACTTCTTGACCTTTTGGGAGAACGCCACCAGCACAGAGCAAAGGATATGTTTTTATCTCTAACTATACACGCTGGAGGAAGAGAGTTAACATCAATATCCGAAAAGTTAGAGAAGGCAAACTCTTTAAGGGGGGTTTCTATTACCTTCTTATACTGAAGGTTCTCTATTACTCCAAACAGTTCCATCGGAAATAGTATTGTACAGCTCAAGTTTCATCCGAAAATATAACCCCTGGGATATCGGTCTTTATTATTCCTCTCTCCCTTCCAAGTCTCAGAAGGAGTCTGACAGCCTCCCTTCCATCGGGTCCGTAGTCAACCGTTCTGTGGTTTACGTACATCCCCACGAATCTGTCCGTTCTCTCCCTATCCTCCTGGAGGTCTCTGGCGTAGTCTATGGCGTAGGACAGAGCCCTATCCCTCTCCCTCAGGGAGTACTCAATGCTCTTCCTCATCAACCTCTCTATCTTCTTTATGGTTTCCTTCCCAAGGTCTTTCCTGACTATGTTACAGCCGAGGGGTAAGGGAAGGTCGTACTTCTCCTTCCACCACTCTCCCAGGTCCACTATCTTTACAAGCCCGTGGTCTGGGTAGGTGAGCTGTCCCTCATGTATTACCAAGCCTGCGTCAACCTTACCGCTCTCAACCTCTCCGATTATCTGGTCAAAAGGGACTACCACCTCTTGAAAATCGGGCTCGTAGAGTTTGAGGGTAAGGAAGGCAGTGGTCAGTGTGCCCGGAACGGCTATCTTTCTACCCTTCAAACTACCCAAGGGTTCCCTTGCTACCACAACAGGTCCGTAGCCCTCACCGACGCTCCCACCGCTGGGAAGGACGAGATACTTGTCCGCAACGTAGGGGTATGCATGAAAGGAGATGGCTGAGACCTCGTAGGTCCCTTTCAGAGCCTCTCTGTTGAGGGTCTCTATGTCCGCAAGAACGTGCTCAATCTCAAAACCTTCCGTATCTATCTCGCCCCTGACGAGGGGATAGAACATGAAGGCATCGTCTGAATCCGGGCTGTGGGCTATCCTTATCTTCATAGGAAGGATTATTTTAACAGCAGGAAGAGTATAAGGGAAGTTATAACGCCAGCGACAACATCGTCAAGCATGACACCCCAAGCACCGGGTATCCTCTCAAAGAGGTTCACTGGAAAGGGCTTGTATATATCAATTACCCTGAAGAGGAGAAAGGCTAAGAGGTATGTCTTCAGGCTCGGCTCCACAAAGAGGAAGCAGGCAACGTAACCGGCGACCTCATCTATCACCACCTCTTCTGGATCGCTGTCTCCTGTTATCTTTATCACCTCGTTAGAGGTTATTAAACCCACGAGAAATATGAGTACTGTAGCTGTGAGAGTTGTCCATGGGTTGAAAGAGACGAGGTAAACGATAGGTACTCCCCAAAGGGTGCCGACGGTTCCAGGAGCGGGTAACCTACCTACGTAGAAGCCTGTTGCTATAAACTCGTGAAGCATCAGAGCACTTATAATAACTCAGCGATGGAGGAGAAGGAAAGGTTAAAGAGGATTGAGGAGAGCCTGGGAGACCTGAGAAGGGATGTTGAAAGCGTCAGGTCGGAGATAAGAGCGTCCCAAAAGCCCGACAGGTTCGGCTTTGATGATTTCATTCAGGAGTGCATAGGGGCGCTGATAGTAGCCTTCCCGATATCAATGACGGAGGAGATATGGGAGGTTTCAAGCAAGCTCTCGCTCTGGAGGGTTCTCCTGATTATGCTCGGTGCCCTCGGAATTGTTTACTTCTTCATAAAACACTCGCGACTCCAGAGGTGGGAGGTTCAGGATGTGGCAGGCTTTTTGCCTCTTAGGTTGATAACGAGCTTTCTGATAGCCCTGACGGTTTCCAGCGCTACGCTCTATATACTCGGTGTGTATCCCAACTTCCTTGACAACTGGGAGTGGTTCCTTAAGACCTCTGTTCTCGTTACGGTCTTCTCAATAGTGGGAAGTCTCGGTGTTGATATGATCAGATAGCCTTTGCGAGCTTCTTCCTGTACCTCTCAAACTCTTCGGGGAACTTCTCCATAGCCTGCTTTATGAGTCTGCCCGCTACCGCTCCGAGACCGCAAATTGAGGTTGGCTGTATGTACCTGTTTATGAAGACAAAGCCTTCCCAGTCCTTTTCGGTAGCCTCCTGTCTGTATATCCTCTCCAAGAGAACTGCCTGTTCATGACAGCCGACCCTGCAGGGCGTACACTGACCGCAGGTCTCGTGTTCGTAAAACTTCGCCACCTGAAGGCAGGCTTCAACTATGTCATCATCCTCTGTCAGGACCATCACCGTCCCGGTACCACCGAAGCCAAAGGGCGAGTAGTCCATGGGCATATCAAGCTCCTCTCCCGAGAAGCAGTCCAGAGCTCCCGAAAAGACCGCCTTAACCTTCCTGTTTCCAATCGTTCCACCGCCGTACTTGAATATGACCTCTCTGAGGGTCGTGTTCATGGGAAGCTCATAGACGCCGGGTTTCTTAACCTTCCCGCTGACGGGAAAGAGCTTGGGACCGGCGTAATCGCTGGGACCTATGTACCTGTACTCCTCCCATCCCATGCTTATTATGAAAGGTATGTTACATATGGTCTCCACGTTGTTGACCACCGTAGGTCTTCCAAAGAGACCTACCTGAACGGGATAGGGGGGTTTTAGCCTTGGGTGTCCCCTCTTACCTTCCAAGGACTCTATTAGGGCTGTCTCCTCACCGCATATGTAAGCACCCGCACCCCTCGCCACGTATATCTCAAGGTCAAAGCCAGAGCCGAGGATGTTCTTTCCCAAGAATCCTTTCTCCTTAGCCTCTTCTATCGCATCCAGCAGGATATAGTAAGCCGCTGGATACTCACCCCTTATGTATATGAAAGCCTGATTGGCACCTATGGCGTAAGAGGAGATGATAATCCCCTCCAACAGCAGGTGGGGGTCCCTCTCCATGAGTATCCTGTCCTTGAAGGTTCCGGGTTCGGACTCATCGGCGTTGCAGATGAAGTACCTTGGAGCCGGGTTCTGGACCGCAAACTTCCACTTGGTTCCCGTTGGAAATCCTGCTCCTCCCCTTCCCCTCAGGGTGCTCTTCTCAACCCAGTCTATTATCTCTTCGGGGGGCATGTTAAGAGCCTTCTCAAGAGCCTGATAACCTCCGTCTCTGAGGTACTCCTCAATGGAGTGAACCCTGGGCTTCTTAGCCCTCTTGAGGAGCATATTCAAGGTAGTCTCTGCGTATATCTCAGGTATAGCGGGATAGGACCTCATTTAGCTTCTCCTCTCCTTCAAATTTGTAGGTGTCCTCATCAACCATGAATATGGGAGCCTCCGAGCAGGCTCCAAGGCACTGAACCGGGACTATCTTAAAGCGTCCATCGGGGGTAACCTCACCCGGCTTTATCTTAAGCAGCTTCTCAAGGGCGCTCAGGAGCTCCCTCTTTCCCATGAAGTGGCACACAACGCTCACACACACCCTTATCCTGTGCTTGGCTGGAGTCTCCCTGTCAAACATATCGTAGAAGGCGACCACCTGTTCAACGTGGTTTAGGGGGAGTCCAAGGAGCTCCGCTAAAGGTCTAAGGCTCTCCTGAGGTATGTAGCCATAGTGGTCCTGTATCGCATGGAGGCAAAGGAGTATAGACTGCTCTTTCCGTGGGAAGTAGTTTATGTGTCTGTTGAGCTTCTCCATCAGTTCCTGCTCAAACATGGTTATAGATTTTAACTTCACCTGTCCAAAATGCAAAGCTCAAAATCATAGAAGTTCCTGTTCCTCTTTATGTCCCTGAGGAACTTAAAGAACCTTGACTCCGAACCCTTGTACAGCCTCCACCTCCTGATAGGCTCACACTCCATAAGACCCTCCTTTACAAGCACAACAGCTGGGGGCTTTATCTGGGAGGGGTGCCTGTTTCTGAGAACGACCCTGTCGGCATAGAAGGGAAGGCTGTAATGGAAGGCGCCGACCTCGTAGGTTGGGAGCTCCTCCCTTGGGTCAAGCTCCTTTATAGTCTTTCCTATATCCCTGTAGGGTCTGTACTCCTCAACTCTTGGGAGTAAAGCACCCGAGAGGTACAGAAGCAGTCCAAAGCCGGCGAAGGCTGGGGCGAGGGGAAAATCCCTCTTTAAAAGAGGAAGGATGGCTATGAGTGTGGAGAGCGTCAGGAATATAGGGTTGAAGCCGAGCAGAAATGCTCCCACCCATACACCAGCCATCATGAGGAGCGAAAGGAAGATAGATGAGGGGATCAGTGCTCTCTTCCACTCTCCCGAGCTCAGGAAGGAACCCGTTATCACCGCCATAGCTGGGAAAGCCGGCATTATGTAAACGGGTATCTTCATCTTAACGAGTGAGAAAGTTACAAAGACCGTAAAGAACCACACGATGGGGAAGAGGAGCTCTCGCCTGCTCCTCTTCAGCGCCCACAGGAGGGACAAGTAGAAGATAAAGGAGAAGGGAAGAAAAGAAACGTTTATATCAAGGACATAAAAGTAAAAGGGGTCCTTCTGAAGGGCGTAAATCCTCCTAAGGTTCTCCTTTAGGAAGACCTCAAGGAAGGCTTCCCTGTTGACAACGTACTGGTATAGGAACCACCAGCCTCCAGCGAGAGCCACGTAAAGAGTTCCCAGATAGTACTTGGGGGAGAGGAGCTCCCTTCTGTCTGTCAGGAGGAGGTAGATGAATATCACTCCGGCGGGCATCAGGAAGCCGACCGGTCCCTTTGTGAGAACAGCCAGCGCCGAGGAGCTGAGGGCGAGGAAGAAGAGGGGGCGGCTTCCCTTTTGGTAGCTTAAGAACCACAGATATAGGCTCAGGCTCGTGAAGAAACAGAGAAGGACCTCTGGGGATGTGTAGCGGGAGTTGGCTATGAACTGGAAAGAGAGTGTCAGGGCTAAGAAGGAGTAAAGGGCTGCCCTCTCACCGGATAGTTTCTTTGCGAGGAAGTAGGTTACTACTCCAGTGCCAAGACCGAGGAGAGCCTGAAAGAACCGAAGGGCAAACTCGTTTAAACCGAATAGGTAGAAGCTCAGGGCTGTTAGCCAGTAAGTCAGGGGCGGTTTGTTTAGCCTTATCTCCCCATTGAACACCGGAGTAAGAAAGTCCCCCGTCTTGAGCATGTTCTTTGAGGCGTCTGCATAGAAAGCCTCGTTGGGCTGCCAGACCTGATTCAATCCCAGATTGTAGAAGTAAAGGAAGAGAATTCCAGCCAAGATAAGATATCTGCCCATCGTCCAGGTGCTAAAATAGTATAGCGAGAGGAGATGAACAACTCATCCCGAAAGATTGAGGTAAGGAACTTCAACTTCTACTACGGGCAGAACCACGCCCTCAAGGACATAAACCTGGATGTATATGAGAACAGGGTAACAGCGATAATAGGACCCTCCGGGTGTGGCAAGACCACCCTTCTGAGGAGCTTCAACAGGATGCACGACCTCTACCCCGGGAACAGGTACGAGGGCGAGGTGATACTCTACCCCGAGGGCATAAACATAGTCGGCAGGGACGTGGACCCAATACTCATCAGGATGAGGATAGGCATGGTCTTCCAAAAGCCCAATCCCTTCCCCAAATCAATCTACGAGAACGTTGCCTACGGTCTCAAGCTGAAGGGCATAAAGAAGAAGAGCATACTTGATGAGAAGGTTGAGGAAGCTCTTAGAGCTGCAGCCCTTTGGGACGAGGTCAGGGACAGGCTCAACGAAAACGCCTACTCCCTCTCCGGCGGTCAGCAACAGAGGCTATGTATAGCCAGGGCTATAGCTCCCGAGCCGGAGGTTCTCCTCTTTGACGAACCCACCTCAGCCCTTGACCCCATATCCACATCAAAGATAGAGGAGCTCGTCGTTGAGCTGAAGAAGAGGCTCACGATAGTGATAGTTACCCACAACATGCAGCAGGCGGCGAGGATATCCGACTATACAGCCTTCCTCTTCATGGGCGAGCTTGTTGAGTTCGGACCTACCGAGAAGATATTCACGAAGCCCGACAATAAGCTGACCGAGGACTACATAACCGGCAGGTTCGGTTAAAGGGCTCTCTGTCTCTCCTCTTCCTCGGTCCTGTGCACCCTAACTACAACCCACCACATACCGTGGGGTATGAGTATGTAAGCCAAGGTGGCAAAGGTGAGAAGACCCTTCCAGAAGGTGCTGAATATAGGACTATCAATCATTACATAGGCACAGTAGAGCATGATGCCCATGAATACAAAGGAGCCGAGCTTGAACCTCTCATCCTCCCTCATCCTGCCGTAGGTGTAGGTTAGGGCGTAAAGCCCGGCACAGAGTATATAAAAGAAGCCGGCGGCGAGAACCGCCACCACTTCGTAAGGACTCATCATGCGGGTTTCACCTCCACAGCAGTAGCCTTCTTACCTATGGTAAGGATATCGTAAACGAGCACAAAGTAAGAGAGGAAGAATATCACACCAAAGCCGAGCCTCCACAGGAAAGGTATGCTTACCCAGGGGTGCATCTGGGCTGTTATGTAGTCCTGCCAGGTAGCTCCTCCAACAGCTCTCTCAAAGAATGTCTGAGCAAAGCCCGCAACGAGGAGTGCGCCCACCATACCGACCATTGAGACTATCATCCCTATGTAGGCTATCTTCCAGGCTTTGCTGTCAAGTATGGGACCCTCTGGAGCCCTCACATGCTGGAGAATTATGTAGAGAAGGGCTACGTTAGTTGCGACGTAGGCTCCAAAGAAAGCGAGGTGTCCGTGGGAAGCAGCCATCTGGGTTCCGTGGGAGTAGAGATTTATCTGGGGCAGGGTGTGCATAAAGCCCCAAACACCCGCACCGAAGAAGTTTCCAAAAGCCTGAAGGAATATCCAGAAAAGGGCCGGTCTGTTCACCGTCTGGAGCTTGTGAACACCCGCATCGTAGACAGCGTGGACTATCATCGCAACGAGAGGTATGGGCTCAAGAGATGAGAAGAACCCGCCTATACCGAGCCAGTACTCGGGAGTCCCTATCCAGTAGTAGTGATGTCCGAGACCGAGTATCCCCGTTCCGAAAACGAGGAGGACCTCAAGGTAAAGCCATCCCTCTATTATCCTCCTTGGCGTTCCCAGAACGGTCATCAGGGCATAGCCCATAAGGACACCGACGAGGACCTCCCAGGTAGCCTCAACCCAGAGGTGAACGACCCACCACCACCAGTACTGGTCATGGGTTATGTTGGGGGTGAAGAACATGCCAGCTATGTAAAGCCCAGCGAGGGCGAGCATATCTATCATCAGGACACCGAGGAGTCCAGTTATCCTCCCCGCCTTTAGCACGGTTGCAACAACGTTGAAGTAGATCATCAGCATCACCGCAACTATTCCCAGGTCTGCCCAGCGAGGAGCCTCAATGTACTCCCTTCCCTCGGTTATGAACCAGAGGGTGAAGAAGTCTCCCTTGCCTATCTGTTTGAATATGTAAACTAAAACCACAACTCCAACCGCTGCTGTAAGCAGGAACCAGGCGAGCTTCCCTATCTTTGCTCCTACCACGTCCCTGCCTGTTTCGGAAGGAAGGAGCCAGTATATACCTCCTATGAAGCCCATTATCAGCCAGACGACCATCGCGTTTATGTGGAGCATACGTGTTATTGAGAAGGGCATGATTTCATAGAGAAACTCGGGATGAATGTACTGGTAGGCTGCTATCAGCCCGAACAGGAGCTGGGCACCGAAGAGCACGATGGCCACCGTAAAGTACAGGATGGCTATCTTCTGACTCTCGTAGAGCTTGCTCATATCTAAACCTCCCTTTTAATCAAGCTTAACGAGCTTAGAGTGGCCGAAGTGGTCGGGGAAGCCGTTTGTGTCTATGGCAGACATCCACTTCAGGTAGGCAACCACAGCCTTAGCCTCATCCTCGCTGATGTGAAGGTTTGGCATCCTTCTCGTCCAGGTGGCGTACTTGTCAGGATGCATGAGAAACTTGACCATAGCCTCCTCCTTGGTCTTGGAGCCGGTCATGGGTATCATTATCTTCTCCCACTTGGGGTCAAGCCAAGCCTTTGTAAGGTCAGGTGCGTAGTAGGCTCCGTTTCCCAAAAGGGTATGGCAGTCCATGCAGTTCCTGCTCTGGATTACGAGCTTTCCCTTTACAAGGAGCTTTTTCGCTTCCTCCTCGCTGTAAACCTTCCCGAAGAGGGGCTCATCACCGAGGATAACTGGGACGAAGTGTCCACGCTCAGCGTCCATCTCGTAGCCTATCTTCTTGTTTATCACCGTGGGGTCTGGAACCCTTGAGGTGCCTATTGAGGTCTTGCTCAGGGTGTCAAAGGTCAGTATCCATAGGAATATGAACATCACTATGGAGCCCACTATGGCGAAGCGCTTCCAGAAGACCGGTTCAAGCCAGCTCCTTCCCCTTGTGAGGATCGTACCTCCGACCAAGATGAGGAATAACGCCGCTACAACGACTTCAAGCCATCCGAAGCTCATGGCCATCCCTCCTTTCCTAAAAAAGTAATCACTTACTCGCCAATGTCAAGGAGAATTTTAGGGGTAAAATAGGAGCATGCCCCTTGTTTCCGGCAAGCTCCTGCTTGAGAAGGCTAACGAGATGGGCTTTGCTGTGGGAGCCTTCAACTTCAACGATATGGAGTTCCTCAGGGCTATCCTTGATGCGGCTGAGGAAGAAGAGGCTCCAGTTATAGTCCAGACAACGGAGAGCGCAATAAAATACGCTGGAATTGATTACCTTGCTGGAATGGTCCACGCGATAAAGGACAGCTACAGAGTACCCTTTGCCCTTCATCTTGACCACGGGAGAAAGGTCTCCACCGTCCTTGAAGCGGTCAGGCACGGTTACACCTCGGTGATGATAGACCTCTCCGACAGACCTTACGAGGAGAACCTAAGCACGACCCGAAGGGTCGTATCTATATGCGCACCTCTGAACATCGCCGTTGAGGCTGAGCTGGGAAGACTCGTGGGTGTTGAGGACAACGTTGAGAGTGAAGAGGAGCTCCTCGTTGACCCCCAGCAGGCTAAGGAGTTCGCCCTCAGGACTGGCATAGACTCCCTCGCCCCGGCAATCGGGACTGCCCACGGAGCTTTCAAGTTCAGGGGAGAGGCTAAGCTGGACTACGATAGGCTCAGGAAGGTGAAGGAGCTGACCAACATGCCCCTTGTTCTCCATGGAGCCTCCGGCGTTTATTACGAGTATGTTGCGGAGATAAACCGCTACGGCGGTGAGGTTGTTGGTGCTAAAGGAGTCCCCGATGAGGAGCTCAGAAGGGCTATTGAGCTTGGCATAAACAAGGTGAATACGGATACAGACCTCAGGCTTGCCTTCGTTGCCACCCTGAGGAGGCTCATCTCGGAGGAGAGAAAGAACATAGACCCCAGGAAGTTCTTAAAGCCTGCTATGGAGGAGGTCAAGGAGGTGGTCAAGAGGAGGATAAGGCTCTACGGAAGCTCTGGCATGGCTTCACTTTTCTGACTGGACCCTCTTCTGGAGCTCCTTTACCCTCTTGAAGACATCGTGCCATATGTCGCTGTATCTGTAGTAAAGCCAGAGGGCAACCGCTTCCTTGTCCTCTTCGTCCATACCCTGACCTATCGGAGGCATAGTTCCAAAGAAGGCGTAGGCTGCAGGCTGGCATACTCCCTTCTTCTTTGAAGGGTGGGTTATGTAGTCTTTAACGAACTCAACGAACTCAAGCTCGTTGGGGTAGAACTCCTTTATCCTTGCTGATACAAGGTTCATGGGTGGAGCGTCTATGTTCTCAGGTCTTCGTCCGCTAAGGACATTGAGCCTTGCCTTCAAAAACTCCCACAGCGTAGCCTTTTCTGTGTGGCAGATTGAACAGTTCTCCTGATACACCCTGTAGCCCCTCTTCAGGACCTCCGGGTCAGCGTTTCCAGAGCCTGCAAGAAGAAAAGCCGGAATGAGAAGAATCAAAAGGAGCCTCATGACTCATCCCCCGATAAGAGATTTAGAATATTCATATAAACTAATCTATGGTAAATTGAGGAGTAAATCAAGTAATCCTCTCAAAGCTCCATGTCAAGCTCGTTGAAGAGGCTGTAAACGTTCCTGAGATGAAACTCCTCGTACATAGGAAGACCTTTGTAGGGTGTGTCCTTTAGCTTTTCCCTTATCTCGTCTATAAATAGCCCCTCGTCCTTTAGCTCCCTGACCTTCTTCCTTAAAAAGCTTATGTACTCCCTCGTCCACTTTATAGCCTCCCTCCCCATAGGCTCTCCGTGACCAGCAAGTATCCTGCCGAATCTCATCTTCTCAAGCCTTTCCAAGACCTCAAGCCAGCCCTTTGTAGAGACGTTCCTGTCCCCAAGGAAGGGTATCCTCCTGTAAGCCACGAGGTCTCCCACAAAGAGGGTGTCCCCGAACCTGATGACGAGGTCCGTGTTTGTGTGGGCTGGGGTCATAGGTATTATCTCAAAGGTGTTCCCGCCTATCCTGAGCTTCACCCTGCTGTCAACAACAACATCGGGTGGAAGGAGCTTGACCCCATCAAAGACGCCAAAAACCTTCCTCGCACCTTCAAGAACCATGTCCGCACTTCCGTCCTCGTAGAACTCCTTCAGGTTCCTGTGGGCTATGAACTTAGCTCCCTCCTCCTTATAGGGTGCTATGCCAAACCAGTGGTCCATGTGGTAGTGGGTGACTATAACGTAGAGTATTGGAGAATCCTTTACCTTCTTTAGCTCTGAAATGAACTCCCTCGCAAGCTCGGGAGTTGAGAGCGTATCTATAACGACCCAGCCTTCCTTCGTCAGTACGCCGTAGGCGTTTGATATAAAACCTCTGTTTTCCTTTGAGGGCAGTCCATACCCGCCTTTAGCCATGTATATGTTCTCTGATACCTTCTTCAGCTCCATAGGAAAGGCAAATGAGAGAAAGAAAAAAATCATGACTACAAGCTTTCCCATCTTATCTACCCTCCATCGCATAATATAATTAACTTAAACACCTCAAGGGGGTAAGAGATGGACTTCTTAGGAAGAGAGGAAGCACCCTTAACGGCGGAAGAGTGGAACCAGATAGACGAGGCTGTAATAAAAGTCGCCAAGGACACCCTCGTCTGCAGGAGGTTCGTTCCCGTTATGGGACCTATAGGTCCCGGGCATCAGATGGTCTCCTACGACGTTATATACGGTATGGAGCCCGGAGTCTGCGAGATAAAGCCGGGGCAGGAGTATGAAAGCTGTGAGCCCGTGAGAACGGGTGTGAGGAAGCACATACCCATACCAACCATCTATAAGGACTTCGTCATATCCTGGAGGGACTTGGAGTACTACAGACAGTTCAACATGCCTATAGACACCTCAAATGCTGTCGCTGCAGCCGTTGCAACCGCAGTCGCAGAGGACACGCTCATACTCTTAGGGAACAAGAACCTGGGTCTTGAGGGACTTATGACCGCAGAGGGTATAAACACCATGTCAATGAGCGACTGGTCTCAGGTGGGAAACGCCTTCACCGATGTCATAGAGGGAATATCCAAGCTCGTCCAGCAAGGCTTTTACGGGAACTACTACCTTATCGTGAACCCAAAGCTCTACTTCCTCCTCAACAGGATGCACGACAACACAGGTCTCTTGGAGATTGAGCAGATAAAGAAGGTGGTTACCGATGTCTTCCAGACACCCATAATGCCTGAGAACAGAGCCCTCCTTGTCTCTGCCGGACCTCAGAACTTTGACCTCGTCATAGCTCAGGACGTATCCGTTGCCTACGTGGAATCCACAAACATGAACCACGTCTTCAGGGTGCTTGAGATGATAGCCCTGAGGATAAAGAGACCAGGCTCAATCCTCGTCATAGGCAAGGGAAAGTAAAGAGATAGATGTGGGTTCTTGGACAGCACGATGAGCCTTACCGAAAATCAAGGAACTCTATCCTCAACTTTGTGGGCAACACACCCCTCCTGAGGCTCAATAAGGTTCTCCCCAAGGACCTTTCCCCTGAGGTTGAGATATACGCAAAGCTTGAGGGATTTAACCCCGGAGGCTCGGTCAAGGACAGACCCGCCCTGTCCATGTTCCTCAGCGCCCTTGAGGAGGGGAGGATAGAGAAGGGGAAAGTTGTGATTGACGCTACCTCAGGAAATACGGGTATCGCCCTCGCCATGGTGGGAGCAGCCCTCGGTATTCCTGTTGAGCTTGCCATGCCCGCAAACGTGAGCGAGGAGAGGAAGAAGATAATAAAGGCGTACGGAGCCAAGGTCTATCTCACAGACCCCCTTGAGGGAACCGATGGGGCTATCCTCTTCGTGAGGGAGCTCGTTGAGAAGGAGCCCGATAGATACGTTTACCTTGACCAGTACAACAACCCAGCCAACTGGAAGGCTCACTTCTACTCAACCGGCATAGAGATATGGAACCAGACGGAGGGGAGGATAACCCACTTCGTTGCCGGAATTGGAACGGGCGGAACTGTTATGGGAACGGGAAGGAGGCTAAAGGTTTACAACCAAGACATTCAGGTGATAGGAGTTCAGCCAGCCTACCCCTTCCACGGAATAGAGGGGCTAAAACATATAGAGAGCTCAATAAAGCCGGGTATCTTTGACGAGAACTTCCTTGACAGGACGATATTCGTTGAAACAGAGGACGCCTACGAGTGGGCGAGGAGGCTTGCAAGAGAGGAGGCTGTTTTCGTTGGACAGTCTTCGGGAGCAGCCCTCTGGGCATGCATTAAGCTGGCAAGGGAGCTAACCGAGAGGGGTGAGAAGGCTGTAATAGTTACGGTATTCCCCGATGGAGGGGAGAAGTACCTTACCACAGCCCTCTTTGAGTAAAGGAGCTATCTTTAAGAGGGAGGTTTGGCGATGGAGAGATTGAATCCTTCGGATATAGACAGGAGGCTGTCAGAGCTGAAGGGCTGGTCCCTTGAAGGAGACTCCATAGTCAGGGAGTTTCAGACGAAGAATTGGAAGACCACTATCTTTGTGGTCAATGCGATAGCTTCCTTGGCGGAAGCCCACTGGCACCATCCGGACCTTGAGGTGGGCTTTAAGAGAGTGAAGGTAAAGCTCACCACCCATGAAGCCGGCGGTCTCACCGAGAGAGACTTCAAGCTTGCAGGGGAGATAGAGGACATCGTAGCCCGCATCCTTGAGCACTAAAGCTATAATTTTCCCATGAGCCTGCTTATCATAGAGAGGGGGTGTCCCAACTGTGGGGGAGCTATAAGCGATGAAAGGCTCTCTAAAGGACTCCCCTGTTCAAAGTGCCTTCCTGAGCCAGAGGGAGAGGTCTGCAACAGACTCAGGGAGCTTGGAAGACTCAGAGAGCTTGAACCCTACT
>NZ_JBWONM010000207.1:0-10432 GCF_056450045.1 Hydrogenivirga sp. | reverse complement strand
GAAACACCGATAAGCCTGTCGGCAAAGCTCGCAAGGACCTCCCTCAGCGTAACGACTATGAACTGAGCCTCCTTGGACTTCTCCTTTATAAGCTCACCGACCTTCTTGGCGTTCGCTTCGTCAAGATGGGCATCCACCTCATCAAAGTAGTAGAAGGGAGAGGGCTTGTACTCCTGTATGGCAAATATGAGCGAAAGAGCTGCAAGGGTTTTCTCCCCACCGGACATAGCCTCAAGGTACTGGACATCCTTACCCCTGGGCTTGACAACGAGGCTTATACCTCCGCTGAAGGGGTCTATCTCGTTCTCTATGAACATCTGAGCCTTTCCTCCCGGAGACAGGAAGGAGAATATCCTCTTTAGGTTCTTGTTTATGTTCTCGTATGCCTCCATAAAGGTCTTGAGCTTTTTCGTCTCTATCTCCTCTATCATCTCCTTGATAGCCTTTCTCTCCTCCTGGAGCTTCCTGTGCTTCTCTTCGTAGTCCCTGAACCTTCCAAGCTCCTCTTCGTAATCCTCGTCCGCCCTCAGGTTCACGTTCCCCAAGTGCTGAAGCTCCCTCTCTATCTTGAAGAGCCTCTCCTTGAGCTTTGTGGTGCTCTCCTTGACCTCAGGAAGCTCCCCTTCAAAGCCGAGCTCCTCAAGCCTCTGGCGAAGGTCGGTGAGCCTCTGCTGAATCTTGGCAAGGGATGCGCTAATATCGCCGACCTTCCTGTGAAGGTCCTCCTCCTCAAACCTCAATCTACCGAGCTCCGCCTGAAGGTCCCTGACCTCCTCTTCCAGTCTGTCCTTCTCCTTGTAGTACTGATATACCTGAGCCTCTATGTCCTTGACCCTGTTCTCAAGCTCATCCCTCTTCTTCTTTAGCTCCTCCACCTCAGCCCCGATCTCCTCGTACTCCCTGTCTATCCCCTCAAGGTGTGCCTTCTTCCTCTTTATCTCCTCCTCTATACTCTTTATCTGCCCCTCCTTGTCCTTGAAGAGTAGCCTGCTTTCCTCCAGCTCCGCTCTCTTGCTTTCTGCCCTCCTCTTTATTCTCTCGTACTCTTGCCTCTTTTCCTCAATTCCCGAGGACCTGTAGTAATTGATTATGTCCTGTCTCTTGAGCTCCAAGTTCCTCAGCTTCTCCGAGCTGTAGTCTATGTCCTCCCTTAGCCTCTGGAGCTCTTCCTTTATCTTCTCCTCCTCGGAGCGCAGGATCTCAACAAACTCCTCAGCCTTGGCTATCTTCTCGTCGTACTCGGCGAGCTTCCTGTCCCCCTCCTTGGATAGCTCCTCAAACTCCGAAAGCCTCTTCTCAAGCACCTTCAGGACACCTTCCTTCTCCGATATCTCGCTTCTGAGAGCCCTGAGCTTTATGATGAGGTCCTGCTCCTTCTCCCGGAGCTGAGACTCCTCCTCTTCAAGCTTTCTCCTCTCCTCTTCGTAGAACCTTCTGCCGAGCTCTCCACCGCTCCTCTGACTTCCCCCCGTTATGACGCCGCTCTTTTCAAAGAGTTCTCCCTCAAGGGTTACCATACGATAACTGCCTATGCCTATCCTCTTAGCTGATTCAAAGTCCTCAACTATCAGCGTATCCCCGAAGGCGAACCTCACCGCCCTCTCAAACCTCTTGTCGTAATCAACGAGCTTTATGGCAAAGTCAACAGCACCTCTCGTCCTTGGATAGGGTGGAAGGTTGAAGTCAGTCCTTATCTTGTTCAGGGGAATAAAGCTCATCCTCCCGAGGTTGTTCTCCCTCAGATAGTCAATACACCTCTTTGCAACGTCCTCGTTCTCAACCACAACGTATCTGAGCCTCCCCCCTCCGGCAACCTCAACAGCCCTTATGTGCTCTGGATCCTTGACCGTTATAAGGTCTCCCACCGTCCCGTAAACTCCCTCTATTCCCTCAAAGAGAAGTTCCGTAGGCTCGGTGCTTGCGAGCTTGCTCTCCACGTAGGCTTTCCCCCTTATCACCTCCTCTATCTTCTTCCTGACCTCGCTCAGCTCACCCTCAACCTTCTTCAGGTACTCCCTCTCCTGTCTGAGGGTATCCTGCTCAACCGCCCTCATCCTCCGGTACTTCTCAAGCTCTCCGAAGGACTCCTCTATCCTCTTCCTCGTTTCCTCCTTTTCCTCTTCAAGCCTCTTTATGTCTTCTAAGGTCCTTTCAATCTTTACCTCAATTTCCCTCAGCTTCACCCTCTTTGAGTTCTCCTCCTCCCTCTTCTTCTCTATAAGCTCCTTTAGCTGTCTTTCCTTCTCCTCAGCCTTCTGCGCCTCCTCTATGGAGACCTTCAGCCTGTCGTCCAGAGCCTTAAGCTCGGAATAGGATCTCTCCTCCTCCCTCCTGAGCTCCTCGTATTCTGACTCCTTGAGCTTCAGCTCCTCCCTCAAGAGGCTCAGCTCTTCCCTGAGGTTTTCCAGGTCCTTGAGGAGATAACCGAGAGCCTTCTCCTCCTTCTCCTTCTCCAGGAGGAGCTCTTCCCTCCTCCTCTGACCTTCCTCTATTCTCTTGCCGAGGTGCTCTATATCTGAGGATATCTTCCCTATCCTCTCCCTGAAGGGAAGGAGCTTCTCGCTAAGCTCCTTTAGCCTCTCCTCCTTCTGGGAGAGAACCGCCTCCCTCTGACGTATGCCCTCCTTTATCCTCTCAAGCTCCTCCCTGCTCCTGCCCAGCTCCTCAAGGAGCTTCCCCTCCTCGGAGCTGAACCTACCGATCTCCCTTGAGAGCAAGGCTATCTCAAGCTCTCTCTTCTCCTCCTGCAGGGACCTGTACCTCTCAAGCTTCTCCTTTTCCTCCCTGAGCCTCTCTAACTGAATCTTTATCTCATCCAGAAGGAGCTTCAGCTCCCTTATCTTTATGTCAACCTCCATAAGGTCGTTTATAGCTCTCTGCTTCTTGGTCTCGTACTCGCTTATCCCGGCGACATCCTCTATTACCTTTCGCCTCTCAACGGGGGTCATCTTCAGGAACTTGATGATATCTCCCTGAAGCACTACGTTGTAGCCGTTTTCGTATATACCCGCCTTGGAGAGGAAGTCCTTGAGGTCCTTCTCCCTCACCACTGTCCCGTTTATCCTGAAGGTGCTCCTCCCGTCCTGGGTGACCTTCCTTGAGATAACCACCCTCTCGTCCTCTACTGGAAAGGCTCCTCCGTTCTTGAAATGTATCTCCACGTATGCGTAAGGAGCCTTCTCCCCGTCCCTTGAAAATATCAGGTAGGAGAGGTTCTTAGCTCTCAGGGTCTTTGTGGTAGCTATTCCGAGGGCGAAGGATAGGGCATCGCCTATGTTTGACTTTCCCGCACCGTTGGGACCAACTATGGATATGAAGCCCTCACCGAGAGGTATCTCCTTCCTATCTTTGCCGTAGGACTTAAAGCCTTCAACGACTATCTTTTCTACAAAAGCCTTCATCTCAGCTTCTTTATTACCTCTGGGAGCCTCATGAGGGCTGCGTAAACCCTCTTCCACCTGCCCCACTCCATGGCGGGGATAGCTCCTCCGTAGACCTTTCCACCCTCCAGGTCTTTAGATACACCAGCCTTGGCGGTTACCGTTGCTCCATCGCCTATGCTCACGTGGTCCGCAACACCCACCTGACCTGCAAGCACCACACCCCTTCCCGTCCTCACACTTCCAGATATACCCACCTGGCTCACTATTACGTTAGCCTCCCCTATATCACAATTATGGGCTATCATGACGAGATTATCAATCTTAGAATTCTTACCCACCCTCGTGCTGTCAATCATAGCTCTATCAACGGTTGTGTTTGCCCCTATCTCAACGTAATCCTCTATCACCACGTTCCCTATGTGGTTCAGCTTCTTTATACCTTCCTTTCCTATGTGGTAGCCGAAGCCGTCCGCCCCTATGACAGCCCCGCTGTGTATCCTGACCCCCTTCCCTATCACCGTTCTCGGATATATGTGGACTCCGCTGAAGAGAACGCTCCCCTCCCCAACGACGGTGTTGTCCCCTACGTAGCTAAAGGGATAGACCTTTACCCCATCTTCAAGGATGACCCCGCTCCCTATGACCGCAAAGGGTCCTATATAGACACCCTTACCAAGGGATACACCCTCCCCTATCCTTGCATCTGGAGAGACCCCTTCGGGGTGATTTTCGGGATAAAACCTCTCAAGGAAGATGGCTAAGGCGAGCCTCACATCATCAACCCTTATGTAGTTTGGAGCATTCACCTCCGAAGAGACTACGAGGGCTGCGGGAGAACCACTCAGAGCCCTATCAACATCCTTCGGAGACTGGCAGAAGACGAGGGTTCCCGGCTTTGGGTTCTGGACGGAGGATATCCCCTCCACCTCAAGGTCCGGGTTTCCCGAGAGCTCACCCCCGAGGAGCTTCGCTACCTCACCGAGCTTCATTTCTTCTTGACGCTTGAGTCCACTATCTCTATCACATCGGTGGTTATATCCATGTCGCTCTCCTTGTATATGAAGACCGCACAGTCAAGGACTCCCGTATAGCCCCTCTCCTTTGCGAGCTTCTCAGCAGCCTCCTTCACGCGGTTGTAGACCATGTTTTCAAGCCTCTGCTTCATACCGCCGAGCTCCTTCTGAGCCTTCTCCTGAAGCTCCCTCGCCTCCGACTCTATCCTCTGGTACTCCTTTATCTTCTCCTCCTTAGCCTTCTGGGAGACCGCCTTGCTCTCTATCTGCTTCTTGAGCTCCCCGAGCCTCTTCTCCTTTGTCTCCAGCTGTTTCTGGTAGCTGACGAGCTTCTCCCTGAGCTCAGCCTGAGCCTGAGCCACGAGCTTGGACTCCTGGAGAATCCTGTTGGTGTCTATGCAGGCGAGCTTCGTCTGGGAGTAAGAAAGCCCCACCGTGAAGACCGTGATCAGAAGGAACACAGCTCTTAACATACCTACCTCCTTTTTAATTTTTTAACCCTCTCCCAGCTTGAGAAAGGCGAATATCAACCATCCTGTAATAGCGACGTATATCCAGACCCCCGCCGTTATAGGTGCTACCTTCCTGTGCCTCTCCAGCCTGTTGGTTAGTCCGAGGAAGACCGTAACAGCCGCCAAAGGAAGGTTCAGGGCTGCGAGTATTGAGTGGGAAATGAGGACAAAGAGGTACAGACCCTTGTAGGGACCCTCGTAGGGCTTTGGCGGGTATGAGAAGTACTTGATGAGGTAAAAGACCAGAAAGAGAAGAGCCAAGAAGGATGCGCTCAGCATGGCTTTCTTGTGAAGCTCCCTCCTTCCCGTCTTTACAAGCAGAAGACCGAGGACTATAAGGACTCCGCTACCTCCTATAGTCAAGAGGCTCAGCGCAGTAAGGAGCTCATAACTCATCAAACTCACCTCAGTATGTGGACTATAACGAAGGTCATCAGGTAGGTAAGAAGGGCGAATATTGCAAGCATTATAGCTATCACAAAGCTCGTCCTCTTAGCGTGCTTCCTCCTGGACTCCAGACCCATTTCTCTTAATTATAGAGTAAAGGACGAAGCCAACGAATATGATTCCGCCCAGAACCGAGAGGACAGAGCCAAGACCCATCACAAGCATGAAGAGGTAGACCTTGAAAGACTCAATGTAGCCGGTACCAAAGGTCTTTCTTGGAGCTCCATAAACACCAGCCCAGAAGAGCCCCGAAACGAAGAGAAGCATACCTATGCCGTAAAGGTAGGGCTGAAGGCGAACCAACGTGGGAAGCCTACCCGTGTAGCCAAACTCCTGAAGGTAGTAGTAGGTAAGACCCATCAGGGCTATGAGTATGCTGGCAATGACGCCGTGGTAGTGGGCTGGTATTCTGAGGTCTGAACCGGCTATAAGGTAGCCCATTCCCGCGCCCATCAGGTATATGAGTATGCTCAGGAGCATAACAGCCCCGTAAAAATTCCTCTTAACCCTGAACATGAGGCTGAGGGCGAAGACAACGGTGGGAAGCCCTATACCGAAGGCGTAGCCGAAGGTCGTTATCTTCTTGACCTCTGGAGCGATGCTGTCGGGGGCGGTGAGCTGGAACAGAAGGTAGAGCAGGGGGAAGGGAAGGAGTAGGAGAAGTAGTCCCCTGAGCCAGCGAGGAGGCTCCGTTCCAACAGTCTTGGCGAGGAGGCTCCAGGAGGTAAGAAGTAGGGAAGCGTTTATGAACTGGTGGATGTGCCCGGGAAGCCAGTAGAGACGTTCAAAGTAGAGATAAACCTCCTCAGAGCGCTGGGTCTTCAGGAAAGAGATAAGGAGCGTTATGGGGAAGAGGAATGAGAGCATGACCGATATGGACAGGATTGGGTGGAGGACATCCCCCGAGCGGAGGTGTCTCAGGGCTGAGGGTAAGAACCTGAGGGAGGTCAGGAAAAAACCGACCCCGAAGAGAAAGACGCCGAGGAAGAAGATAGGACTGTCTATCGTGGGAACATAGTTGTTGTGGACGGGGGTTCCAAGCCCGAGGAGGGCTGAAGTTAGTATGAGGAAGCTCCCGAGGTAAGCAGGGAGTAGCTCATAGGTCTTTGGCTCCCTTTCAAGGAGCCTGTGCCAAAGGAAGACAAGGAAGGAGAGGAAGCCTATTATGAGAGCGAGGTCAACGTGACCTATCAGCCAGTGATAGAAGAGCTGGGGTGGAAATAGGGAGGATGCACCCGGCGTTCTGGAGAGGGCGACCAGAAGGGCAAAGAAGCCTCCAGAGCCTATGGATAGCAAGAAGAGAAAGAACCAGGGCTTCATACATCCTTCACCAGGTCAAGGATCATCATCGCAAATATGACCGCTATGTAGATTATTGAGAAGAAGAAGAGCTTCATGCTCTCTTCCTTCTTAGAAAAGAGGAACTTCAGGGTATAGACGGTGTAAAGGATGCTCATCGTGAGGGCGACCGCGAAGTAGAGCTTCCCCACCATGCCTATGGCGTAAGGTATGAGGGTGAGCGGAAGCAAGGAGACTGTGTAGAGAAGGGTCTTTATCTTCGTTATAAGGACTCCCCGTGATACGGGGAGTGTTGGAACGCCCGCTTTCGCGTAATCGTCCCTGTACTTGAGGGCGAGAACCCAGAAGTGAGGCGGTTGCCACATGAACATTATCAGAAAGAGGATGAAGGCTCTCAGGTCAAGCTCTCCGGAGGCTGCCACGTAACCTATGACGGGAGGAAGCGCCCCCGATATACCCCCTATCTCCGTCGCCACGGGGGTCTTTCTCTTCAGGACAAGGGTGTAAAGGACCGCATAGGAGAAAGCTGCAACCATAGCCAGGAAGGCAGAGAGGAGGTTGACAAAGAGCGAGAGGGAGATAAAGGAGAGCAGGAGAAGTGTCAGACCGAAGAGCAGGGCTCCCGCGGGGTTTACGGCACCTCTGGGTATAGGTCTTGAGGAGGTCCTCTCCATCAGACTGTCTATGTCCTTGTCAAAGACCATGTTTATGACCGCAGAGCCCGCCGCAGCGAGTCCGGTCCCTAAAAGGGTCCAGAAGACGAGGAGGGGCTCAAGCTCCCCCTTCGCTCCTATGTACATACCACCCAAGGTGGTTATCAGGACAAGGGTAACTATCCCCGGCTTTGTGAGGGCTAAGTACTCCCTCAGAAGGGATGTGTAGGAAAAGGTCTTCTCCACCATGACTACGTTCCCTGCGGTTGAACTTCCCTGCTTGCTACCATTTTACCCCTGAGAACCTCAGGAGCGACCATGTAAGAAACCCAAAGAACCAGAAGAAAGCCTATCGCTATGTGGAAGAACAGAACCGGAAGGAAGAGCTTTGTCAGAACGGTGGCTATTCCGGCGACTACCTGAGCACTCACAAGGAGGAAGGTTATCAGGCTGTATCTGTCAAACTTCTTGAGCATAATGTAGAGGGAGAATATAACGAGCCCCATGGCATAAGTTATGTGGAAGAAGTAAGCAAACAGGTTAAAGTCCGCAGCCTTGACGTACCTGACCAAAATCCCTATGAGAACCTGAAACATGATAAGAACGTAGAGGGTCTCCGCAAAGGGGAGCTCCGAGTTCCCCCTGTTCCTTCCGGAAACTGAGCAGTATATCAGGGTAAGACCCGAGAGTATCAGAACCGAGAGTATGATGTGGGATGTGGTGTAAACGTAGTGGAGGAACTCCTTAAGGAGGGGAGCCTCCGTCAGGACGACCCTCATACCGAGCAGAGCTTCCAGTATGAGGAACACAAATATCCACACCATAGCCTTTCGCGGAAAACCGATGAAGCCCCTCCAGACAGATACGAGGGAGGCGAGCATGAGGAGCCCCGCTATCGCTCCGAGGATTCGGTGGGTCTGCTCTATCCAGGGCTGTAGCTTCGTCTCAACCACCATGGGTGCAGGAGGAGTTGGGATGTTCTCTTTGAGCTGGAAGGGAAGAAGCTGTCCGTGGCACAGGGGCCAGTCGGGACAGCCGAGACCGCTCCCTGTGGAGGTGACTATACCCCCAAAGACCATAAGGATATAGGTAAAGACTATCGCCCAGAAGAGAAGTGTTCTGCTCATCTCCTTTCTCCTTTCTTTTCAGGAAGGGGGAAGGGTGGTTCGTTCCTTATGTTCTCAAGCTTCCTTATGAAGTGCTCTCTGTTCTCAGGATGCTTTACAAACTGGTATATGGTGAATATGAGAGATAGGAGGGCTACACTTGCTACCGCCAGCCCGACCAGTATCTTCCCCCAGTCGCGTTTACCTTCTTCCATGAAGAAGATATTATAAACAAAAGGGGGACACGCATGTCCCCCGATGTTCAGAACTTGCAGTATCCGTGAGGGCAGTAGTCCTCCTCAACCTTGGGTGGTTCGTCAAAGTTGTGAGGAGGTGGTGGTGAGGGAAGTCTCCACTCAAGGGAGTTACTCATCCAAGGGTTGTCGGGAGCCTTCTCACCGCTGATCGCACCCTTTATCAGGGCTATTATCGCAAGGAGAACACCGAAAGCCAAGATGAAGGCTCCATAGGTTTGTATATGATGCAGGGTTATCCAACTCTCTATGGGCGGGTAGTCGTAGTACCTTCTGGGCATACCCCATATACCTATTATGAGCTGGGCAAAGTAGAGCAAGTTTGAACCCACCAGCACCATCCAGAAAGAGAGCTTACCCAGGCCTTCAGGATACATCTTACCCGTTACCTTGGGCCACCAGTAGAAGAAGCCAGCAAAAGCTGAGAGGGTGACAGCCATACCGAGAACGTAGTGGAAGTGTCCGACGACGAAGTAAGAGTCGTGAACCGCAACGTCAAAGGCGGGAATACCGAGAGGTATACCTGTGAGACCGCCTATCAGGAACATGAGTATAGCACCGAGGGCGTAGAGCATGGGGGTTCTATACTGAATCGCAGCCCTGTAAAGGGTTGCCACCCAGTTGAATATCTTTATACCCGTTGGGACCGCTATAAGTAGGGTTGTGTAGGACATGAGTATCTTCACCCAGTCGGGTATGCCTGAGACGAACATGTGGTGGGTCCAGACCGTGAAGCCCACGAGGGCTATAGCCCATATGGCTACAACCATTGACCTGTAACCGAAGATAGGCTTCCTTGCAAAGGCGGAAACCACCTCAGATATAACACCGAAGGCGGGAAGAACCATGACGTAAACAGCAGGGTGGGAGTAAAACCAGAAGAGGTTCTGGTACAGGACAGGGTCTCCCCCCTTGTCGGGCTTAAAGAAGTTGGTGCCCAGGTAGGTATCAAGGAAGAGCATCGTCACCGCACCCGCAACTGAGGGAACACCGAGGAGCTGTATAACGTTTGCAGCCATTATCCCGTGGAGAAAGAGGTTCATGTTGAAGAAGCCTATCCCGGGAAGCCTCATTGATATCACCGTGGTGAGGAAGTTCACCGCACCGGCTATGGAAGCAAAGCCCGTCAGGTGCCATATGAACACGAAGAGGGCAGTTGTCCCCGCAAAGCCTATTCCCTCAGTTGATGCGAGGGGTGGGTAGCCTGTCCACATCGTCATTATATGGTTTTCGGGAATGAAGGTCAGCAATGCTATCACGCTTGCGGCGAAGAACATCCAGTAACCGAGGGCGTTCAGCCTCGGGAAGGCAACGTCCCTCGCCCCTATCATGAGGGGAATGAGGAAGTTGGCGAAGGATGCCCACACACCTATCGCCCACCAGAGGAGTATCACCGCTCCGTGGACTGTGAGGAACCAGTTGTAGGTCTCCGGCTTTATGTACTGGGCTCCGGGGTTGAAGAGTTCAAGCCTCATCCCAAGAGCCATTAGACCGGCAACTATGAAGAATACCGTTGAGGTAACGCCGTACATTATCCCTATCTTCTTGTGGTCCGTGGTAAATATCCACTCCCAGAGGGAGGCTGCAAACCACGGCTTGTGAGCTGGGATGGCTTCTCTCATCTCACGACCTCCTGAACCTTATTCTTCTCTATGTTAGCAGTCTTAAAATCAGCCCCTTTATGACCCATATCAGCAACTTCACCCTTTAGCCACTTATCAAACTCCTCCTTGGGGACGACCTTGAGCTTGGCAAACATCCTGGA
>NZ_JBWONM010000206.1:0-5976 GCF_056450045.1 Hydrogenivirga sp. | reverse complement strand
AGATTCTCTATATCCATAGGGGGTGCGAAGTAGTAGCCCTGAGCCTCCCTGCAACCCACACCTTTCAGCATACCGAGGATGGTCTCATCTTCAACCCCTTCTGCCAAAGACAGAGCGCCAATGGAGGTGGACAGGTCCACAACAGCTTTGACAACACTCCTCGCCTTCCTGGATTCTTTCATACGTATGGTAAAGCTCTTATCAATCTTCAGTTTGTCTATATCAAACTCTATTAGATAATTCATTGATGAGTGCCCTGTCCCGAAGTCGTCTATAGCTATCTTGAAACCTGTACTTCTCAGACTATCAAGGATCTCCTTCGCCTTTTCAGGTTCTTTCATGGCTGTGCTCTCGGTTATCTCTACCCAGAATCTGCTTGCGGGAAAGTTATATCTGCTGAGGTATTTGGTAAGCATGTCGGTTATATCTTCCTCGTAGAACTGCCTTATAGAAAAGTTCATGGCAACATGCAGGCCATCCCCGATAGAGGAGAACTCGCGGAGAGCTTTTTCCAAAACGCTTTTGCCAAGAGCATGTATAAGCCCCGAACTTTCTGCCACGGATATGAAATCTGAGGGAGATACGTCTTTTCCTTTCCAGCGGGATAAAATTTCAACACCTACAGGTCTAAGCGTATCTATATCAAAAATGGGTTGATAGTGGGGAACTATTTCTCCCCTTTCTATAGCTTCCTGAAGCTCCGTCATCAGGGTAAGCCTGCGGTATATCTCTGTATTTGTTGATTCGGAAAAGAAGGCAACCGCACCCGGACCGATATCTCTTGCCCTCAGCAGAGCCCCCTCCGCACGTTTCACAAGGTCTTCAGCGTCCTCAGAGTCATGAGGATATAAAGCTACGCCTATGTTGACCTTAATAAGGATTCTGTGGTTTTCAACGTTTAGAGGCTCTCTAAAAGCATCTACTATCTTTCCTATAACACGAGCAAGGTTGTCTATGCTTTTCAGCCCCGTTGGTATCACACCGAACCTGTCTGCAAAGAACCGGCTGACGATATCACCTTCTCTGAGCTTACTCCTCAACCTGCGAGCCACCTCTACCAGAACTCTATCTCCCACTGACAGTCCGTAGGCTGCGTTTATCTCTTTCAATTTGTATATATCAATTATTAGAACCGGCAGTATCTCTCCCCTTCTCTTGGCCATTTCAAGAAGATTCCTGAGCTGTTCCATAAAGAGGTTCCTGTTAGGGAGCCCCGTAAGAGGGTCATGATGAGTTATATCCGATAGAAGGCTCCTGAGAAACTTTTTGTCCGTGATATCCTTCTCGTTCACGATAGCGCCTTCAAGCCCGCTTTCCCACCAGTTCTCAGGCAAAAATATGATTCCCCTAACCCACAGATAGGCACCGTCCTTGTTCCTAACCCTGTAATCAACCTCGATCCTCTTTCCAGGATTGCTAAAGGCTTCACGGATGTACATGCCCACCCTCTCTTTATCTTCGGGATGGAGCAGAGTTATGAAGGGTTTGTTCAGCAGTTCCTCCTCTGTCCAGCCAAAGACCCTTCCTACAGATGGACTCACGTACCTGAGAAGCCCTTCCCTGTCAACTATGCTGAATACCTCCTCCGAGTGGGTCAGGAAAATGGCAAGCTCCTTCTCTCTGCTCTTGTCCATGCCTATAGCCATACCGGCGGGACTGCCTTCAACTTTTACAGTAAAAGCATGGATCTGAAGTATTTTGTAGCTCCCATCTTTGCTCCTGACAGGTAGCTCGGCATACCTACTTGTATCCTCCACGCCCGAGAGTCTCCTGAGAACCATCTCCTTCACCCTCTCCCTGTAGGAGGGATGGACAACGTCCCAGACGCGGAGGTCTCTTATCTCCTCCGGCGTATAGCCAAAGAGCCTGATAGCATGAGGGCTTGCATAAAGGAACTTTTCTCTGTAAAGAACAACTATGAGGTCTGTTTTCTCAGTGATGAGTTTGAACAGGTTATCCTCAACCCGCAAAGGCATACCTCCTCGTGTGGGTATGTTGATAATATTATTGGAATATTTCATTATTTTTCCAGATTAAGAGCTTTCTCTCCTTGCCCTTCTTACGGACCATTCCATGTATATGGCGTACAGAGCGGGTATAAAGAGGAGGACTATTATGAAAGTTGAGAGTATCCCTCCAACCATGGGAGCCGCTATCCTTGACATCACCTCACTTCCCGTCCCGTGTCCCCTCATTATTGGCAGGAGACCGAGCAGTATGGCTGAGAAGGTCATGAATATGGGTCTTATCCTCTTGACAGCTCCCCTGTATATAGCCTCAAAGGCTTCCTTCCTGTCGTGTATCTTACCGCCGTACCTAATAGCGGTGTGAAGAAGGGAGCCCTGTATGTAGACCACCATAACTATACCCATCTCAGCAGCTATGCCCAAAAGTGCGAGAAAGCCCGCAATGGAGGCTATGGATATGTTGTAGTCCATGAGGTACATAAGCAGGACCCCTCCAAAGGTGGCAACGGGGAGGGTAAGGAGGACGAGAACGGTTTCAAAGAGCTTGTTAAAGGTAAACCACACGAGAAGAACTATGAGGAGTATGACTATGGGTATGATCACCTTCAGGTTCTCAAGAGCCTTCTTCCAGTACTCAAACTGCCCGCTCCACTCGTAGTAGTATCCCTTCGGAAGCTTGAGCTTTTCTTTGAGAACCTTCTCAGCCCTCTCTATCACCGTTCCCATGTCCACCTCCGGGTTGGGGGTGAGGAAGACGTAGCTGACGAGGAGCCCGTTTTCGGACTTTATGCTTATGGGACTCTCCGTCCTAACTATCTCAGCCACCGCCGAGAGGGGAACGAGCCTGTCCTTTAAAGGGAGCATGAGGTTCTCAAGGTCGTAGCGGTAATCAAGGGGGACGCCGAGGGTTATACCGTAGCGCTCTCTCCCGAGTATCATCGTTGAGGCTGGCGAGTTGGCAAAGAGCTGGGCGACAGCCATATTTATGTCTGAGACGGTAAGCCCGTACCTCTCAAGGACATCTCTGCGCGGTCTTATCTCAACGTAGGTGGCTTTTGTTGAACGCTCACCGAAGATGCTCATCACGCCGTCAACGTTCTTGAGCAGCTGTTCCATCTGCTGAGCTATCTCGTTGAGGGTGTTTATGTCATCGCCGTAAATCTTTATACCGAGGGGTGTCTGTATCCCTGTGGTTATCATATCTATCCTTCCCTTAATGGGCATGGTCCACATGTTGGCGAGACCGGGCATTGATATGGCCTGGTCCATCTCCCTTATAAGCTCGGTGTAGGTTATAGTCCTCTCCTCCGGGAAGACCTTTCTCAGGATGTTCTTGATACCCTCGGGTATATTCCAGTTGCTGTAAAACCTCTCCTCCTTTACCTTCCTCCACTCCTCCTCAGGCTTGAGGGTTATGAAGGTCTCTATCATTGAGAGGGGAGCTGGGTCGGTGGCTGTCTCAGCCCTTCCCGCCTTGCCAAAGACAGACTCAACCTCGGGGAACTCCTTTATTATCCTGTCCTGAACGTTTATAACCCTGAATATCTCCTGACGGGAGACGCTTGGGACTGAGGTTGGCATGTAGAGTATAGTTCCCTCGTTAAGGCTCGGCATGAACTCCCTTCCAAGCTTTTCGTAAAAGTAGAAGGTGCTCGCACCTATGAGGACGAAGAGAAACAGCATCAGATACCTGAGCTTGACGGAGAGATGGAAGATGGGGTCGTAAGTCTTTATAAGTAAGCGAACTATCGGGTTCTTCTCCTCAGGAGGGACCTTTCCCCGGACGAGGAGGTATATCAGGACGGGAACTATGGTAACCGAGACTATCGCCGCAACGAGCATGGATAGGGTCTTTGTAGCAACGAGGGGCTTGAAGAGCCTTCCGGCCTGCCCCTCAAGGGCAAAGAGGGGAACGAAGGATACGGTAACTATAAGGAGAGCTAAGAATATGGGCTTTCCCACATCTTTGGCAGAGTGGGCTATCGCCGTGGTGAGGTCATCACCCTCCTCTATGCGCCGGTGGACGTTCTCAACGAGGACTATCGCGGCATCAACCATAGTCCCTATGGCTATAGCTATACCTCCCAGAGACATTATGTTGGAGGTTATGCCCAGGTGGTTCATAGTTATAAAGGTCACGAGCAGGGAGAGAACGAGGAACACGATTATCACAACAGCGCTCTGGACATGGAAGAGGAAGAGACCAACTATGGCGAGAACAACCACCGACTCCTCAATGAGCTTTGTCTTGAGATTGTCTATCGCCCTCTCTATGAGGGTTGAGCGGTCATAAACGGGAACTATATCAACGTCCTCGGGCAGACCCTTCTTTATATCCTCTATCTTCTCCTTTACCCTCTTTATCACCTTGTAGGCGTCCGCACCGAAGCGCATCACCACTATACCGCCCACCGTATCTCCCATCCCGTTGTAATCCGCCACGCCCATGCGGTAGGCTGGGGTTTCAACCACCCTGCCAACGTCCCCCACCCTTATAGGCACTCCCTTGCGGTAGGCGACCACGGTCTTTTCAAGGTCTTCCCCGCTCTTTGCGTATCCAACAGCCCTTATCAGGAACTCTCTCTCGTTTATCTCAACGTACTTCCCTCCCATCTCTACGTTGCTCTTCTTAAGAGCCATATAGACGTCCTTCAGGGACAAGCCGTACTGGTAGAGCTTCTCCGGTCTTATCAGAACCCTGTACTCCTTCTCATAGCCACCTACGGAGGCGACCTCCGCAACGTCCGGAACCGCAAGGAGAGCATACTTTATGTAGAAGTTCTGAAGTGCCCAGAGCTCATCAAGGCTCCTGCTCTTGGATACGAGGGCGTACTGATAGACCCATCCAACACCCGTTGCATCGGGTCCGAGCTGTATGTCCGCCTCCCTGGGTAGCTGTCCCCTTATCGTGGCGAGCTTCTCAAGAACCCTTGACCTTGCCCAGTAGAGGTCTGTCCCATCCTCAAAGATTATGAAGACGAGGGAGTAGTTGGGGACTGAATACCCCCTCACGGTCTTTACCTTGGGAACGCCCATCATGTTGGTAACGAGGGGGTAGGTGAGCTGGTCCTCTATTACCTGAGGGACCTGACCTATCCACTTGGAGTAGATTATCACCTGAACGTCCGAGAGGTCAGGTATGGCGTCTATCGGCGTCTTCTTAAGAGAGTAGTAGCCGTAAAGGAGCAGAAAGAGTGCTGTGAACAGGACCGCTACGCGGTTTTTCAGGAAGAACTCCGTAAACCTCACCATGCAGGCATCCTCCTGGGGTTATATATTTTTCCTATGGGTGTTTTTGATGAGATAAGAAACTGGCTTGCTCCCGAGATAAAGGAACTGAAGGCTAAAGTAGAACAGCTTGGGGAAAATTTCTCTTCTTTAAAAGATAAGGTTGAAGATATTGAGAGGAGTTTATCAACCCTTGAAGCAGAAATAAGGAATCTAAAGGAGAGCCAGCTAAGAAGCGAAGAAAAATTGGAAGATATGTCACGCATGCTCCTTGAGATAGTTCGCATGATAGCCAAACTTGAAGACAAGATAGAGCTTGAGAAAAGAATAGAGAGGCTTGAAGAAGTCGTTCTGAAAAAGAAGTAAGTCATCTCAGCTCTCTCCTCATCATCAGAGCGTTTATTGAAACTATAACTGTGCTTGCGCTCATCAGGATAGCACCCACAGCTGGCTTGAGGATGATACCCCAGGGTGCGGCGATGCCCGCAGCGAGGGGAATGGTAACAACGTTGTAGCCCGTAGCCCAGAAGAGGTTCTGGACCATCTTCCTGACGGTGAGGGAGGAGAGCTTTATGACCCTCACCACGTCCCGCGGGTCGTTCTTCACTAAGATTATGTCCGCACTCTCAATGGCAACGTCTGTTCCAGAGCCTATGGCTATGCCAACGTCAGCCTGAATCAGAGCAGGGGCATCGTTCACGCCGTCTCCAACCATTGCAACTTTAAGACCCCTGCTCTGGAGCTCTTTAACCTTCTGAGCCTTCTCATGGGGAAGGACCCT
>NZ_JBWONM010000205.1:0-3196 GCF_056450045.1 Hydrogenivirga sp. | reverse complement strand
GGACGAGAACCCTTTTAGCCACCCACTTCCTTGAGCTCACAGAGCTTGAAGGGAAGGTAAGGGGGGTTAAGAACTACCACATGGCGGTCAGCAGAGACGGGGAGGGGATAACCTTCCTCTACACCCTTGTGCCCGGCAAGGCAGAGGGGAGCTTCGGTATAGAGGTAGCCCGTATGGCTGGTCTTCCCGGAGAGCTGATAGATAGGGCGAGGGAGATACTCACGAGCCTTGAAGATGGTACCCTTCCTGTTCTTGAGGAAACCTACAAGAGATCGGTTGAGGTGCTGAAAGAGGAGGAAGAGGAAGGGATAGTATCCAAGCTCCTTGCCATTGATATAGCCAACACCACGCCTCTTCAGGCTCTCGTTCTTTTGAGCCAGCTCAAAGAGGAGGCGAGCAGGATAAACAGGAGAAGCTGAGGAAATTATATTAAACCTATGGACGAGATCAGGCTCGTTGAAGACTACCTGAGCAAGCTTGACTGGGAGGTGAGGGAGAACAGCAACATGACTTACTCCCTCCAGGGGCTCAACTTCTTCATCACCTCTAAGGTGATAAGGAATTACTGGCTGAAGAAGGTATATCCCGAGGAGATAGCGAAGGCGCACACGGAGGGTGATATACACATCCACGACCTCCAGGTCCTGAGCGTTTACTGTATGGGGTGGGATCTCCTTGACCTCCTGATGACTGGCTTTAGGGGGGTGCCGGGAAAGATAGAGAGCAGACCTCCGAGACACTTTACCTCAGCTCTCGGACAGGCTGTTAACTTCCTCTACACGCTTCAGGGGGAATCCGCCGGAGCTCAGGCATTTTCAAACTTTGACACCTACATGGCGCCCTTCATAAGGTACGATGGGCTTTCCTACAGGCAGGTGAAGCAGGCTATCCAGGAGTTCGTGTACAACCTAAACGTTCCAACGAGAACGGGCTTCCAGACGCCCTTTACAAACCTCACCTTTGACCTCAAGGTGCCGAAGTTCATGGAGGACCAGGCTGTCATAGTTGGTGGGGAGGTCAAGAACGAAACCTACGGCGAGTTTCAGGAAGAGATGGACATGCTGAACCAAGCCTTCTTTGAGGTGATGACCGAGGGAGATGCGAGGGGAAGGGTCTTCACCTTTCCCATCCCCACCTACAACATAACGCCCGACTTTGACTGGGACAGCCCAAAGCTAAAAGGGCTCTGGGAAATGACCGCAAAGTACGGCATCCCCTACTTCGCAAACTTCGTGAACTCGGATATGAAGCCCGAAGACGTCAGGAGCATGTGTTGCAGGCTCAGGCTTGAGACAAGGGAGCTCCTCAAGAGAGGGGGAGGCTACTTTGGAGCAAATCCCCTCACAGGCTCAATAGGTGTTGTCACCATCAACATGCCGAGGCTCGGGTACCTCTCCGAAAGTGAGGAGGAGTTCCTTGAAAGGCTTGGAAGGCTCATGGACCTTGCCAGAGACTCCCTTGAGATAAAGAGGAGGGCTATAGAGGATTTCATGGAGAAGGGACTATATCCTTACTCCAAGTTCTATCTCAGGATGATAAAGGAGAGGTTCGGAGAGTTCTGGAAGAACCACTTCTCAACCATAGGTCTCGTAGGAATGAACGAAGCCTGCCTTAACCTCCTCGGTGTGAGCATAGCAGACCCAAAGGGCAGGGACTTCGCCTTGAAGGTCCTTGACTTCATGAGGGAGAGGCTCCTTCAGTATCAGGAGGAGACCGGGAACCTTTACAACCTTGAGGCTACACCTGCGGAGGGAGCCTCCTACCGGCTCGCAAGGATAGATAAGGAGAAATTCCCCGACATCATCGTTGCGAACGAGGAAGAGGTGAAGAAGGGAGCCGCCCCCTTTTACACCAACTCAACTCAGCTCCCGGTGAACTACACCGATGACCCCTTTGAGGTCCTTGAGCATCAGGAGGAGCTCCAGATAAGGTACACGGGTGGGACGGTGATCCACTTCTTCGTGGGTGAGAGGATAAAGGATACCGAGAGCCTAAAGAGGTTTGTGAAGAAGGTCTGTGAGAACTATCGTATCCCCTACTTCACCATAACGCCGACCTTCAGCATCTGTCCCACCCACGGGTACATCTCCGGTGAGCACGAGACCTGCCCTATATGCGGGGAGAGGTGCGAGGTTTACTCAAGGGTCGTCGGTTATCTCAGACCCGTCAGCCAGTGGAACGAGGGCAAGCAGGAGGAGTTCAAGCTCCGGAGGACTTACAGGCTCGGGTAATGCTTATAGGAGGAGTCCAGAGATTTTCCCTAATAGATTATCCCGGAAAGTTATCCTGTATAGTCTTTACCCAGGGATGCAATTTCAGGTGTCCATACTGCTACAACCGCTCCCTCGTTCTACCCGAGTTCTTCGGAGAAACGATAGAAGAGGAGGAGCTTTTCAGCTTCCTCTCAAGAAGGAGGGGACTCCTTGACGGGGTCGTTATCACCGGGGGAGAACCGACGGTTCAGGAGGACCTTCCCAGATTCGTGGAAAGGGTAAAGTCCATGGGATTTCTCGTAAAGCTTGATACCAACGGAAGCCACCCCGAGGTTCTGAAGCTGCTGATAGAGAGAGGACTCCTTGACTACATAGCCATGGACGTGAAGGCTCCCCTCAAGAAGTACACCGAGGTGGTCAGGGTTGACCTTGATGTGGGGAGCATAGTAAGGAGCGTATCCCTCATAAGGGGTTCGGGAGTTGATTACGAGTTCAGGACGACGGTCGTAAGAGAGCTACTCACCCCCGAGGACATCCTTGAGATAGGGAGGTTCCTGAAGGGTAGCAGGAGGTACGCCCTCCAGCGCTTCGTCGTGACCGATACCCTCCTTGACCCCTCCTTCAAAGAATGCACCACTTACAGTGAGGAGGAGCTTGAAGATATAGCTAAGAAGCTGAGAAAATATATAGAGGAGGTGGTGGTGAGATGAGGTTTGTTCTTCTGAGCTTCCTGCTCCTTGGGCTGTCCTTCGCTGTGACAGAAAAGGAGTTCAAAAGAGACAGAGCCTATCTGAGCAGGGTGGAGAAGAGGCTTGAGGAGCTGGACAGGAGGGCTCAGAGGGAAGGTCCAAGGACAGAGATACTTGATGAACTCAACTCTTACGGCTATCCCCTCTACAGCATGAAGGACAAGTACATGCTTGAGGAAGGCGGCAGGTTCCAGCGCTTCTACCGCAGGGTGAGTGCCGCTTACGAGAAGCTCC
>NZ_JBWONM010000204.1:0-5464 GCF_056450045.1 Hydrogenivirga sp. | reverse complement strand
AGGGTGTAGAGGAAGGTTATCCCCTCCCCGTCTCTGCTGACCGCCATGTGGTAGTTCTTAACCCCCCTTACCTTCCCTTCAAGCTCTGTGAGCTCAAGGAAGTGGGTGGCTAAAAGGGTTCTCGTCCCGAGATTCTTAGATATATACTCAACGAGGGCTTTTGATATGGATATCCCATCGTAGGTTGAGGTCCCCCTTCCTATTTCGTCAAGAACTATGAGGCTCTTTGGAGTTGCGTTGGATATCATGTTGGCAACGTCAAGCATCTCGTTCATGAAGGTTGAAACACCAAGGGCGAGGACGTCCCCCGAGCCTATCCTCGTGTAAATGGCATCAACTGTTCCAACGAGAGCCCTCCTTGCGGGCACGAAGCTACCCATGTGGGCGAGTAGGACGATGAGAGCTACCTGCCTTATGTAGCTTGACTTCCCGGCCATGTTGGGACCTGTTATAACGTGGATAAAGTCCTCCTCAGTTAAGTTCGTGTCGTTGGGGACGAACTCCTTGCAGAAGCTCTCTATTATGGGGTGCCTTCCACCCTCAATCTCTATCCTGTAGCCCTCATGAACCTGAGGCTTCACCCACCCCCTCTGATAGGCTACCTCAGCCAAAGACTGGACATAGTCTATCTCCCCAACGAGCTGGGCGTTCCTTCCTATCCTCTCAAGCTCCTTCACTATCCGCTCCCTGAGCCCGACGAATATCTCGTACTCAAGTTCGTTTATTCTGCTCTGGGCTGAGAGTATCTTCTCCTCAAGCCTTGAGAGTTCGTCGGTGATGAAACGCTCCGCGTTCGTAAGGGTCTGCCTCCGGCGGAAGCTCTCGGGTACGTACTTCAGGTTGGGCTTCGTCACCTCAATGTAGTAGCCCATGACCTTGTTGTAGCCTACCTTGAGGCTTGATATACCCGTCTCTTCCTTTAGCCTCTTCTCGTAGTCCTTTAGGAGCCTGCAGGCGTTGTCCCTTACAAACCTCAGTTCGTCAAGGAAACTGTCAACTCCTTCCTTTATGAGACCCCCCTCCTTCAGGTGTATGGGTGGCTCATCAACGAGGACCCTCTCTATCTCCTGAGCCAGTTCCCCCAGGTCCTCCAGCTGGCTCGCTACCTCAGTAAAGAGCTCACTCTCAAGCTCTTTCACTATTTCCCTCAACTCCTCAACCTTGTAGAGGGTGTTCCTAAGGTGGAGGATGTCCCTCGGCGTTGCCATGTTGGAGCTTATCCTGCTGACCAGCCTCTCTAAGTCGGCCATGTCCGAGAGCACTTCCCTTATCCTCTCCCTCACATCGCCCTTCTTGACGAGCTCCTCAACAGCCCTCTGAACCTTCTCTATCCTGCCCACCTCCCTGAAGGGGTTAAGGATGTGGAACCTCAGCCTCCTCCTTCCCATTCCAGTCAGCGTTTTATCAAGGACCCGGAAGAGGGAGTAGTCTTTTCTGCCTTCCAGACTCTCAAGGAGCTCAAGTCCCTTCCTCGCCTTTAGGTCAACCCTCACAAAACCCTCGTCGTGGAACGGCTTAGGTCTCTTTACGAAGGGGGTAAAGTCCTTCTGGGTAGTCCTCGCATAGTGGTAAACCGCTCCAAGGGGAAGGAGGGATTCCTCCTCTTCAAAACCTATTGACCTTGGGTTCCACACGCCGAAGGCGTCCTTCAGAAGCTCAACTCCATCCTGATAGAACTCTTCCTCAAGCTCGGTTGTGAAGAGAGCGAGGGTCTTTTCAAGCTCGGCTGGAACCTTTTCACCCTTCCTGATGAGGAGCTCTTTGATGTTGAACTTGGACAGGAAGTCCAGGAGGTCCTCAGTCCTCACCTTTGCTCCGAAGAACTCCCCGACGGAGAGGTTGAGGTAAGCGAAGTGGTAGTGATTGGCAGTCCTGTAGAGGGACGCGAGCCCTCCCGTTTCCTTCTCAAAGTAAGTGCCGGGGGTTATCACGCGTATCACGTCCCTCTTTACTATCCCCTTTGCCTTGGAGGGGTCTTCAACCTGTTCGCATATCGCTATCTTGTAGCCCTTCTTGACGAGCCTGTTTATGTAGTTTCCTGCGGAGTGGTAGGGGACACCACACATGGGTATCCTCTCCCTTCCCTTCCCGGCTGGTCTTGAGGTCAGGACGAGGTTGAGCTCCCTTGAACCTACCACCGCATCTTCATAGAAGAGCTCGTAGAAGTCGCCAAGCCTGAAGAAGAGGAGGCAGTCAGGGTATTCGTTCTTGAAGTAGTGATACTGAGCTAACATTGGGGTGAGCTCTTTATCTGCCATCATAAGTTATATTACAAACAATGAAGCTCATAGCAATAGTCGGCTATCACAACTCCGGAAAGACGAGCCTCATAGAGACGCTTATCGGGGAGCTAAAGTCTAAGGAGCTGAGGGTGGGCTACATAAAGCATGACCCTAAGGGACACGGTGAAACCGACAGGGAGGGTAGCGACACATACAGGGTGTTTCAGCAGGCGGAGAGGGTAGCCCTTGCCTCTCCAGACAGGACGACCCTATGGGACAGGGGGGAGAAGGATCCCATAACGATAGCGAGGGAGTTCTTCAGTGGTTTTGATATTGTCATACTTGAGGGCTACAAGTCTCTGAAGGACATACCAAAGATAGGGGTTGGAGATGTTGAGGCGGAGAACGTCCTTTTGAGAGTTGAAGGTAGCGAGCAGGTGGGCGATATTATAGAACTACTCATGAGAATGGAGGATAACCTATGAGCATGAAGTGCCTTGAGCACAGAGAGCTGTGTCCCTTCTGTCACAGGATAGCCCTTAAGGTCTGCGAGTACTCAGACCCCTATCCGAGGGTTGAGGCGACCTGTGAGTGCTGCGGCTACAGGTCCTACGACGTTCCCATGGAGCTAAACAGGGAGACCTTCTTCAAGATACTTGACAAGCTCTCACGGAAGGAGATAGGAGAGATATGCATTGACGACCAGTGCGGTTCAAGGGAGATAATAAAGCTTCTTAGGGAGGGAAGGTACACCGAGTACAGGTGCCTTGAGTGTGGAGCGGAATGGAACAGCGATGAGGTGGGGAGGGCTATAAAGAGGGTCAAGTCCCTCCAGAAGCACGTGGTTAACGGAACCAACCTAATGGACGTCCTGAAGGCTGAGGAGGGAGAGTGTCCCCTCTGCGGCTGGGATATAGGACATCTTCACGAGGGCTACGCGGTGGAGATAAGGTGTCCTATATGCGGTTATCACAACCAGTTCAAGGAAGAGTTTCCCGAGAAAGAACCTCCTCCGGAGGTATGCGCCCAGTTTGAGAAGCCAGAGGAAACAGGATGAGGCATCCCTTTCAGGAGCTCCAGAGGTATATGAACTGGAAGGAGAGGTTTCTCTCCGATTACGAGAAGATAGACCGGTCAGATCTTGAACTCATAAGGGAAGAGGTAAAGGAGCTCTTGGGAGAGGAACCTGACGAGAGGCTTCTCAAAGCGGTCAGGTCCATGTACGTTGGGGGCATGGAGAGGAGGGTTGAGGACCCCGAGATAAGGAGATGGACGAACTGGGCGGCGGTAAAGACTTACAGAACCTTCAACGGCTTCCCAAACCTGTCGGATATGGAGCTTTCCTTCGTCTTCTACTCAATAGGAAAGCTCTTCGTTCCGTTATTGATGCACGAGAGGGGTGTCAAGTCTCAAGCCTTCAAATCTCTGAGCAGAGAGGAGCAGGAGGAGGCTGTCTTTGAGGAGCTTGACACCATATGGGAAACCCAACTTACCCTTATCCTTCAGGCTCTTCAGTTCCTTGACCTGAACTCTATAAGAAAGTGAGCTCCCTCTTTGGAAGGGAGGGCTTCTATGCTCCAGCCGTGGTCTTCCACTATCTTCTTAACCACAGCCATCCCCAGACCCATACCCTTCGGATTGCTTGAGTAGTAAGGTATGAATACCTTGTCCCTCTCCTCCTCAGGTATCCCCTTCCCATCGTCAGAGTACTCAAGCCTGTCCTCCTCAACCCTTATATTTATCCTCTTTGCACCCCACTCTATGCTGTTGTTTATGAGGTTGTAAAAGAGCTCCCTGAGGAGAGAGCGGTCTGCTCTCACCCTTCTGTCTCCCTCAACTCTTATCTCCACACCTGTTGAGGAGTACAGCTCCTGTAGCTGGCTCAGGACCTCTGAGAGTTGAAGCTCCTCAAGCCTCATATCTCTGTCAGGGGTTAGGTGTTTGAATTGGTTTATCAGCCCGCTTATCCTGTCAAGCTCTTTGATTATCAGTGTGGTCAGCTCCGAGAACTTCTCGGGCTCTATTCCATCCCTACCTGCGTACCTCATCAGCCGCTCAAGGTTGAGCCTTATAGGTGTGAGGGGGTTCTTTATCTCATGGGCGATCCTCTTAACCGCCTCCTGCCAGGTCTTGAACCTCTCGGCGAGGACTATGGAGCTTATATCCTCTATCAGGTAGAGGTCTCCGTCCGCACCCCCTATGTGCTCAACCCTTAGGTTCTTGCTCTCCCTTGCCTTTTTGAGGGCATCGCCGTAGTTCATATCCCCGAACATATTCCTGAAGGTTTCGTTCACCCTTACCTCACCCCTGCTCCCGACAAAGAGGACTGCAACGGGAAGGGCGTCTAAAAGCCTGCTGAGAAGGTCCCTCTCCCTCTTCAGCTCCTCATACATGCTCTTCAGGTTCTCCTTCATTTGGGCAAAGGCTCTTGAGAGCTCCTCAATCTCATCCCCTGTTCTCTCCTCAGCCACCTCCACGTCAAGGTTTCCGCGGGCTATCTTCATAGCTTTGGAAGACAGCCTCTCTATGGGTTCACTCACGTGGCGGGCAACGAGCATCCCGAGCCACACGGTGGCGAGAAGGGTAAGGAGGGTTATGAAGACTATGAAGAAGACGAAGATGCCCGTGATTATGTCCCTCGTCTTTACGAAAGCACGGACGTCCAAGGCGAGCTCTCCGAATTCGGAGACATCCCTTATCAGCCTGAGGTCCTTGCTGACCACAACCTTGTAGTGGGCATCTCCAGCTTTGAGGCAGAGGGTATAGCTCAGCTCTCCCTCAGAGACCTCAAAATCGCACTCGGGGACCCTTATTATGCTCTCAATGTCCTCTATCCTGCTCAGCTCTTCAAAGAGACCAGCCTCCAGGAGCGCCTGAGCTATGCTCTTGTATCTGTTTATCCTCTGGAGCTCAGAGGAGTACAGGTTTCTGTAAACCCTTTCGGCGGAGCTTGAAAGAGCTCTCGTCTTTGAGCTGAGGTAGGTCTTGGTTGAGTGAATTATGAGGACTGTAGAGACGAGGTTCAGGACGAGAAGGGGTATGAAGAGATAGAGAAAAAGGATGTTGGCGAGCTTCCTTCTTAGGATGTTCCTCCGCCTCCCGAGGTAGACCTTGATGATCTTTCTGAGAAGGACAGCGGTTATGACTATAAGGGCGAGGAGGTCTATGTTTATGGCAAGAAGGAGGATGTAGTAGTTGGCGTAGGGGAGGTTGCGGAGGTTCTTTATAAAGAGGATGTTTAC